>JASHOU010000195.1 GCA_030038475.1 Terriglobales bacterium
CGCGCGTCGCGGCCGAGCACGTTCGCCGCACCAATGAGCCCTACCGCTTCGGCCCGATGTCGTCACGCGAGCGCCGCATCGTACATCTCGCCTTGCGCGAAGAAAAAGATTTGCGAACCGAAAGCGATGGCGAAGGCGGAAGGCGCTCGGTCGTCGTATATCCCGGCGGTTATAAGACGGAAGCGCCCGCAAGACGCGAACGGCGGACGTACTAAGGTGAGAAGTCAGATTTCAGAGGTCCGAGGTCTCAACCTCTACCTTCTGTCCTGCACTACTAACCTCTGATTTCCATTTGCACACTTCGTGCGGCAGTTAGTTTCTCGATACTTGACAGCGCCGTGAAATCGGGATTGGATGAAACCTTCGCTGAGAATTTTTTTATCGCCACCTGCCGCCACAGCGATTTTTTTATGCTAGTATGCCGTTCGTCCCGTGATAATTTTCACCGACCACCGGTGCTGCAAAAAAGAAGCCGCTCTGCAGGCAACAACAACGAAGACGAACTCATAATTTCAACCGTGCCGTCGTTCCGGCCCTTTTTCGCCGGCTGTTTGGATATTTGATCAACATGTCTCTCACTAGTCCTGCCATCATCCCGAATCCGTGGGCGCGAGTGCTCGACGCCCTGGAGAAAAAAGTCAATCGCCATTCCTACGACACCTGGTTGAAGCCCACCCGATACAGCCATGCCAGCGATAAAGTTTTATTCGTGCGTATCCCCACCGCCGAGTTCCGCCACGTCGGCGACAAATACGCCGACCTCATTCAGGAGGCGCTCGACAATCTCGGCCTCGGCTACGAAGACGTCAAATTCGTCACCGCTGAAGACGATCCCTCGAACACTCCCATTCGCCACAACGGAGGCCTGTCCGTCCCCGCATCGGGCAGCGGTTCAGCGGCGCACGCGGCCGCACCGGGTCTGCATCCCACCCAGAGCCGGTTTGATTGGGATAGCGCCGCGCAGCTCAACCCGCGTTACACCTTCGACGCATTCGTTATCGGCAGCGGCAACCAGTTTGCCCACGCCGCGTGTCAGGCCGTCGCCGAGCGGCCCTCAAAGGCCTACAACCCGCTGTTCCTCTACGGCGGCGTCGGCATGGGCAAAACCCACCTCATGCAGGCCATCGGTCATGAGATCAAGCGCCGCGCCCCGCAAGCAGCCATCTGCTACGTATCGAGCGAGAAGTTCACCAACGACATGATCAACTCGCTGCGCTACGACAAGATGATCAGCTTCCGCGACAAATTCCGCACCGTCGACGTGCTTCTCGTCGATGACATCCAGTTCCTCGCGCAAAAAGAGCGCACGCAGGAAGAATTCTTCCACACCTTCAACGCCCTTCATGAATCTCTCAAGCAGATCGTCATCGCCAGTGACCGCCCGCCCAAAGAACTGGCCGAATTTGAAGACCGCTTGCGTAGCCGCTTCGAGTGGGGCTTGATCGCAGACATTCAACCGCCTGATCTCGAAACCAAAGTTGCCATCCTGCAGAAAAAGGCCGAGCAGGAACGCGTAACCCTGCCCACAGACGTCGCTCTATTCATCGCCTCCAACATCCGCTCCAATGTCCGCGAACTTGAGGGCGCACTCATCCGCCTGGTCGCGCACTCATCGCTAATCGGCGCCGAAATCACGCTCCCCTACACGCAACAGGTTCTAAAGAATTTCATCGATTCACAGGCGCGCAAGGTGACGATCGAATCCATCCAAAAAGCCGTGGCTGAGCAGTTCGGCCTGCGCCTGGTGGAAATCAAAGCCAAGAACAATTCGCGCTCCATCGTCTATCCACGGCAAATCGCCATGTACCTGGCCAAGCACCTTACCGAGGCTTCCTTGCCCGAAATCGGACGCCAATTTGGCGGCAAGCACCACACGACCGTTCTGCACTCGGTCGACAAGATCGAAGAGGTTCGCAAGAGCGACAAGGATTTGAACAGGCTGCTCAATAAACTGACCGAGCAATTAGGTGCGTAAAGGCCGATTTTCGACGCCTTTTCCACCTCCAGCCCTGTTCTTCCTTGGCCCTCGCTGTGGAGCGTTTATGGAAGTTGTGCGAGAGCCAGCCAGACCTCAGCCGCTTCCCCGGCATATGACAGCCGACGCCACCACCGGGAGCAATTCTTCACACGAACGGTTTCTATCGAAACGACTGAGCCGCAGGCATCTGGGCCAATTTTCCACTTCTCCCCGTCGCCTACGGTTACTGCTGGTTTTATTGCTTTTGCATTTGATATAAAAAGGGAACAGAAGTACAGTCGGGAGACCCAATATGCCGGTGGAAGTTGCTCCTGCCATAGCCACTACGACCATGGAAATTACGGTCAGCAAGTTTGAGCTTCTCCGTGAACTGACGGCCACGCAAGGAGTCGTCGAGCGCAAGACCACGATCCCCATTCTCTCCAACTATCTTTTCGAAGCCTCTGGAGACAAGCTCTCGCTCACCGCGACCGATCTTGACCTGAGCCTGCGCACCTCCTGCAACGCCAAAGTAAAAAAAGAAGGGGCATGCACCATCCCCGCGCGCAAACTCTACGACTACGTAAGGCTGCTTCCCGACGCCGATATCACCATTCGCCTGCTCGAGAATCACTGGGTCAGCATTCGCTGCGGCCGCTCCAACACAAAAATGGTCGGCATGGCACGCTCCAATTTCCCCAGCTTGCCCGTCTTCCCGTCCGCCGGAGCGATCAAAATCCCCGCAGCCGTCCTTCGCGGTATGATCGCCAAAACCGGCTTCGCCATCGCCAATGAGGAATCGCGCTACACGCTCAACGGCGCGCTCATGGTGCTCAAGCCCGAGTCCATCACCATGGTCGCAACCGATGGCCATCGCCTCGCGCACATCGAGCGCACCGGAGAAAAATTCGATGGTGTCTCCGGCGAAATGAAGACTCTCGTTCCCAAAAAAGCCATGGACGAACTGAAGACGCTGCTCGACGCCGGCGCCGAGCAGGACATCGAAACCATCGACTTCGCCAAAGACGAGTCCACGCTTTTCTTCCGCATCGGCCCGCGCCTGCTGACCTCACGCCAGCTCACCGGCCAGTTCCCCAACTACGAGGCCGTGCTCCCCAAAGATATCGCCAAGTCCATCGCCCTGAACGATGAAGAGCTGGGAGCCGCCATCGCCCGCGTCGCGCAGTTCGCCGACGAGCGTTCCCGCGCCGTGCGCCTGCGCCTCGACAAAGGCGAGTTGAAAATTTCCGCGTCGTCCACCGAAACCGGCGAGTCCGAAGACTCCATCGAAGTCGACTACAACGGAGACCCCTTGGCCATCGGCTTCAACGCCCAGTACCTGATGGACTTCCTCAAAGCCTCCGGCTCCGGCGACATCAAACTGGAGCTCAAAGACGCCCAATCCGCCGGCCAGCTTCGCCCCGCCGAATCCGAAGACTACAAATACCGCTACATCGTCATGCCCATGCGCATCTGAGGGCGTTGGATTGCTATTCGCCCCAAAGGTAGCTGCCCTCGGGCGGTTCCACCCAGCCGGACCCGTCTTCTTCCCTAATCTGCCAATTTCCCAGGGGTCCGTTGTAGGTAAAGACCCAGCGAGACAGAATGTCACGGCCTAAGAGGCGCTGGATAAGCGGCAAAGGTAGATCGCAGCAGGAAACCTCCATCACCTCAATTGCCTTAAACGACGCCCGTGGGAAAGACATGGAAGCGACGTACACGCCGACTGTAGTGAGACCGCCTGCTCTGCGCAGCGTTGCTTCGTTGATCTTGGAGAGCGCGACCCGGCGAACCGCCTCCGGCGACACGACCGTTCGTTGAGCACCAGTGTCGATGAGGGCTGGCATCGTTGAAAACAGGGAATCAGGTGCGGTGATGTTGGGGTCCAAGATTGGGGGACCCAGTCTGATCTCTATTCTGGGACCATGCATCCTTAAGTCGCGAGGATCACGCGTCGGTGAATGGTAGGTGGGCACGGCTAGAAAACAAAAAAGACAGGCTCGTGTTCTAGAACCTGCTTAACAAGGAAATCCGTGTTTAGCCCATAGGTGGCCGCACCAGCTCGATATGCGGCCTCAAAATTCGGGTAGAACCCCAGGAGGCCGTTGTCTTTGACAACAACGTAATGGCCCGTCTTGTGCGCGAGCCATTCCGCCTTGTGCTGAGCGTAATACTCCAGCTCAACCGCCAAACGGGATTGCGGATCGGCAGCCATTCCGGCCTCCTAAATACCAGCCACGAGTTTAGATGACATCCCGTCGCCTTTGGCGTACTGTGGTGTGATTCTTAAAAAGCACGCTTTTTAAGAAGCATTCTGCGCTCATCTTCCAACCTGGTCAAGAACTTTATGAAGCGGACTGAAGAAGATCGGCAGTTCGGGGCTGAGTTCGCCAGGCGCCTGAGACCTTTCTACGAAAAGGCGCTCGCCGACGGACAGACCGAAAGAGAGTTCGCCAGGCGCCTGGGGGTAGACAGAGGCGGTCTCCAGCGGTACCTAAGAACAAGCGCAATGCCCAGTTTTAGAACGATTGTTCTGGCCTACCGGGAATTTGGAATCGCGATCCCCTACGCCAGCACTGACTCCGCATCGCTTGTTTCCGGGAGAGGCAAGCGGCGTCGGAAAACTTCAGTATTGCAGATGGACCTACCACTCACAATTGAAGCTCCCCAGGGCGAAATTAACGTCCTAATCAAAAGAAGGAGCCCACAACGGATCAGATTGCAGCTTCGCGCCTCGAAGCTCGGGTGAGCCGTCGGTCCAACCCAACAGAGCTTGACCAAACTCGTTCAGCCGTTTACATTTATCGCCCAAATAAAGAACTTCGAGGTCTCCCATGCTCTCTGGTTTTAAAAAATTCATTCTGCGCGGCAACGTAGTCGATATGGCCGTTGGCGTCGTCATCGGCGCAGCTTTCGGCGGAGTAGTCACCGAGCTGACCAAAGCATTTCTCACCCCTCTCATCGCTCTCGTCGTCGGCAAGCCCGATTATTCCAAGCTGAAGTTCGACATCCACGGCACCGTCTTTCCCATCGGAGACTTCATCAACGCCTGCGTCTCGTTCTTTCTCATCGCCGCGGCCGTTTATTTCTTTGTCGTGGTACCGGTCAACGCCCTCGTCGCCCGCATGCACAAAGGCGAAAAGCCGCTCGACCCCACCACCAAAAAATGTCCCGAATGCCTCAGCGATATCCCCATCGAAGCCCGCCGCTGCGCCCATTGCACCCAACTGGTCATGGGCAAAGCCGCCTGACCCTGTATCGCGCACACCCCTCTGCGCGCCGCCTACTGACACTGTGTAGCGCGGACACTCCTGTCCGCGTCGGCCAAATGAGCGAGTCGTTCTTCAAGAGTTGTCATCCTAGCGACCGGGATTCCAGCAAGCAGCTCTTACCTGCCGGGGTTCGGGAGCGAAGGACCTGCCTTTGTTTGCGCTAATCGCGCCACAACAGAGTTGTAATCCTGACCGCAACGAAGGATCTGCCTCTAGCCAGCGCCAACCGCGCCGCCGGTGGCGCAATCCGCGCCCATCCTGTAAAATTGAATTTCGGCATCAGCCCGGAAGGATTCCAACAGTTATGGCACGAGTCTGTGATATCTGCGGCAAGGGGCCGCAGTTCGGCAACACCATCAGCCACGCCCACAACGTGAGCAAGCGCCGCTGGAACGTCAACCTGCGCCCGGTTCACGCCAAAGTCGGAGCCGCCACCAAGCACATCCGCGTCTGCACCGCCTGCCTGCGCAGCGGCAAAGTCGTCAAAGCCTAAGCTCCTGAGAACATAAAGCGGGTGCCCCATCCTAACGTCGCGTCTTTTGCGACGTTAGGGTGGGATTCCGCGTCTACTTCGCCCCCAGCAGCTCCACATCGAAAATTAGCGTCGAATCCGGCGGAATCACCGGAGGATAACCCCTCGCCCCATACGCCAAATCCGGAGGAATCCGCAGCTGCCGCTTCCCGCCAACCTTCATCCCCACAATGCCCTCATCCCAGCCCTTGATCACCTTCCCCGCGCCCAACTCAACCTCAAGCGGATGCCCCGTGCCGACCGAGCTATCAAACTGCTTGCCATTCGTCAGCCAGCCCGTGTAATCGACCTTCACGTGCATCCCCGCCGCAGCCGTCGCGCCCGTGCCGGCTTTGATCTCCCAGTATTCCAGCCCGCTGGCCGTTTTCACCGGATCGCCCGTAACCTTAGTCGGCCCGCTCGCCGTCGCGGCAGCGCTCATTCCCATCTGCACAGCGCAAACGATCAGGCTGAAAATTGCGATTGCGAATCCAAAAATCTTCATGCTCGCTCCCCCTCTAGTTTTTCGTATGATCGACTCGTACGGTCAACCGCATTCCACTGCCGGGTGCCCCATCCTAACGTCGTGTCTCTTGCGACGTTAGAGCCTGCCCTGAGCGAAGCCGAAGAGGTGGGATTCCACGGACCTACTCTTCACCCGACCGCAATCGCATCAATCTCCACCTGCACATCTTTCGGAAGCCTCGCCACTTCCACCGTTGACCGCGCCGGCGGAGCCTGCTTGAAATAGCGTCCGTAAACTTCGTTCATCGCCGCGAAATCTCCCATGTTCTTCAGAAAAACCGTGCAGCGCACAACTTTCTCGAGTCCGCTGCCCGCCTCGCGCAGAATCGCGTCAACATTCTTCAGCACGCGCTCGGTCTGCGCGCTCACATCGCCCGCAACCACCTGCTGCGTCGCCGGATCGATGGCGACCTGCCCGGAAGTAAAAATCAGCCCCGCCGCCCGAATCGCCTGCGAATACGGCCCAATCGCCTTCGGCGCCTGCTCAGTCGCAATCACCTCGCGCATCACCCCTCCAATCCAAACTGTATTCTCACGTTGTCATCCTGAGCGAAGTCTGAAGTTCGCGCAGCGAACTTCAAACGCAGCGAAGGACCTATGCACTCATCGAAACCTCCCCGAGCCAGGTGCACCATCCCCGCCTTTTGCCTCAAAACAGCGAGCTCTGCCTCCTATTCGGCACAATCCCAAAATGCTCATACGCCAACTGCGTCGCCACCCGTCCCCTCGGAGTCCGATTCAAAAACCCAATCTGAATCAGAAACGGCTCATAAATCTCTTCAATCGCATCCGGCTCCTCCGCCAGCACCGCACCCAGCGTATTCAATCCCACCGGACCACCCTGATACTTCTCAATAATCGTCAGCAGCAGCTTCCGGTCGACTTCGTCAAACCCATACCGGTCAACCTCCAGCATCCCCAGCGCCGATTGCGCCGTCGGGAGATCAATCGCCCCCGCCGCCCGCACCTGCGCATAGTCGCGCACCCGCCGCAGCAAACGATTCGCAATCCGCGGAGTCCCTCTCGACCGTCCCGCAATCTCCTCCGCTCCCGCCCGGTCGATCTTCACGCCCAGAATCTCGGCCGACCGCTCCACAATCACGCGCAGATCGTCATTCGTGTAAAACTCCAGCCGCAACAGCAACCCAAACCGCGACCGCAGCGGAGCCGACAGCAACCCCGCCCGCGTCGTCGCGCCTATAAATGTGAACGGCTTCACATCCATCGTGTGCGTCCGCGCCGATGGCCCCTGCCCGATCATGATATCCAGTTTGTAATCTTCCAGCGCCGAGTAGAGAATCTCTTCCAGCGCCGGCTGCAGCCGATGCACTTCATCGATGAACAACACCTGCCGCTCGCGCAGATTGGTAAGAATCGCCGTCAGGTCGCCTTTGATCTGCAGCGTCGGCCCCGACGTTTGTTGAAACCCCACGCCCAGTTCGTTGGCAATAATGTTCGCCAGCGTCGTCTTGCCGAGCCCCGGAGGCCCATACAACAGCACATGATCGAGCGCCTCGCCCCGCGACCGAGCCGCCTGAATCGCTACATCGAGATTTTCTTTGACCTTGCGCTGCCCGATGAACTCCTGCAGCCGTTGCGGCCGCAGCTTCAGCTCAAACGACGAATCATCCTCAACCGGCGCCGCCGAAACCAGCCGCTCCTTAGTATTGATATTCAGATTAGGATTGTTCTTCGCGAGCGCCACTGCTCGTGATGTTAGCAGAAAACTACGTAGACTCTTAACTCACCTATCCCCCGTTTTGTAATCGGGGCCTTCGCCCGGGGGACTGCTTGGAATCCGGACTCGTCATGTAATACAATCGTGTGCCTTCCCCAAAGGATCCACTGGCATGCCTCTGACTTCGGTTCGCGGAGTCTTTCGCGCCTTCGTCACACTGCTCACCTTTCTTTTCAGGCGCATCCCTGTTTTCATTTTTCAAAAACTGATTCGTCCCGTCTGCAATTGGATGAGGCGAGTCGCCGCCGCCGTCGCCGTCGAATGGACCAGAGACTTCCGCAAGGGCCCAGTAAAGGCGCTCTCGTCTCGCTTCCTCGCAATCGTCATATGCTGCGCCCTCGTCGTGATCGGCTGGGCTCTCTCGATGCGCTGGCTCAGGCCCATGACCAGCATCTCGATCTCCGATTTCGAAATCCCCTCGAATGCTCCGGTCAGCGGCAAGACTCTGGCGCGTCTCGTGAGCGAGGAACTCTCACAGATCAACAGCACCAATCGCCGCGGGGACCCTTTTGACAGCAGACTGACTCACTATATTGATATCGGCGCTCTGCAGACCGAAGCCCTCGCTGTTCCAGCGTTAGGCGGCGTTTCCGTCTGGGGCGTTTCCGCCGACAGCCTTGCCGCGGCCTGGCAGTTTCTCCGCACCGACGAGCAGTCAGTCTCCGCCGAGCTTATCGGTCCAGTCGGAGGCCCATTTCATCTCCACGCTTCTGTTTCATCCTCGCGGGCACGTGGTTCGTGGGATCAGCCCGTCACCGGAACCAACGGCCGCGCCTTCCAACAGGCCTGCGTCGAACTCGCTCACCAAATTCTTTCCAAGCTTAGCCCCCAGGCCATGGGCCGCTACTACCTGCTCACCGCACACCCCGATCTGGCTCTGGCACAATTCCAGCACTGGCAATTGCTCCAGCCTAAGGATCCCGAGCCACTGTTCTATGCCGGATGGGCCTATGACGTGAAAGCTGATATGGCCGCGGATTCCGCCGTCCCCGAAGCCAGCGAGCAAAAAAAGCAATTTCGCGCGCTCGCCTCCGCGGCCTACCATCAAGCCCTGGCTCTCGATCCCAACCACGCCGAATCAACCAATGGACTTGGCATCGAAGCCGACGCGGTGGGCGATCATGTTTCTGCCTCTAAGTACTATTCGACTGCTAGTAACGCCCAGCCAAGCGATCCAACGTTTCTCACGAATCTCGCCAGCTGTCTCGCCGACCAAGAAAAATTCGTCGACGCCTTCCCAGACTACGAGCGCGCTCTGCAATTCGATTCCACATTCGCGGGCGCCTGGTGGAACTACGGCATCGCCATCGAACAGGTGCCTGAGAAGCAAGCGGCATCATCGAAGAAGCTCGCGGAGTGCCTTCGTACCAACACCGACTTCAAGACTTGTCAACATCAGGAAGCTCGCCGCGCCTATGAAACCGCGGTTTCATCGCGCCCGGACTTTACTGAAGCTCTTATCGATTTGGCCAGAGTCGTGCGAGACGATCAACCGTCCCGTTCTGTGGCAACAGCGAGCGAGGCGATTCAAATTCTTGAGAAGGATACCACGTATCCTCGCCAGCATGCATTGCGCCGCGCGCAGGCCTATGAGATCAAGTGCCGTGCGGAAGAGAATGAAGCGTTGTTGGATCAGGCCCAGGCCGACTGCCGGTCGGCTACACAATTGGACGCTGGCAACAAGAGATTTGCCGATCACGCCGCCGCCATCGTCTACGAAATCAAGTGCCGCTCGGAAGAAAGTGAAACGCAGTTAGATCAGGCCCAGGCCGACTGCCAGCTGGCACTGCAACTGGACCCTGGCAGCAAATTCTTTGCTGAGCATGCCGACGCCATCGCCAAGAAGATTAAAGGGGTAAGGCCAGCTCCCGCAACTCACTGAGGCGGAGGTTGCTTCGCTTGGGCAGGCACATTCCCCACTTCCTTGCCCATCGCCTTAGGCTTGGCCGCCGCCTTGGAGCCGTTTGGATTCTGCGTTTTTTCCGCTGCCCCGGCAGATGGTGTTGTAGGGCTGGACTTGCCGCCGGTCGCGCCTGATCTAACGTCCGAGCTTCCACTCCCGGGGCCACTTTTACCGGCCGCACCACCGGGTCGCGCGCCGGAACTTCCACCCGTGTGCACCGCCGGGGCTGCGTGTTGCGCCGGGGCGGGGTGCGAACCACCGCCGCCCGGACCGCGGCTGGTGCCGCCACGCGACCCCGCGACACTCTCCACGCTGTCCTTCCTTGTGGTTTTCGGCGCTGGCTTGTCCGGCGCTATGGCGTGCCCGGGTTGGTGGACGGGCGGGGTGTCGTCATCCTTTGAGTTTTGTGCAAACGCTGCCGAAAAAGCCAGAGAAACGACGGCAATCGAGGCGGAAATCCAACAGAAAAAGAATAGAACTCGCACAACACACCTCCAGAAAGAACAAACCCGGGGTCGAGTCCCAACTTAGGCTATCTACAGTCGATTTACGATACCACAGATTAAGGTTGAAGGCTGAGCCGCTAACTTGTAGCCTCAAAGCTCGTAACTCATAACCTCACTGCCCAATCACTCCCAGCCGCACTCCCTTCAACTTCCTCTCGTCAAACCATCCGACCCTCTGCCCAAACCACGTCTTCGTTCCCGAGAGCTTGTACTTCTTCGCCGCCGCGCCAAAATCGCTCGCACTGAGCAAATACGCAACCGGCGTCTCGCCATACTTACTGATATGCTCCGACAGCCAACCTCCGCCGGTCGGCGTCGCCAGTATCACCGGCTCGCCCGGAAAATACGCCAGCTTTCCGATATCCCTCTGCGTCTCCGTAAGTGGCTCCGCCCACCCATAAGCCTTGCGGAACAACGCAATCGCAGCCTCCAGATTGCTCACCCCCACCACCACGTTCGCCACGCCGCCAACCGGTGCTCCCTGCACGCTCGCCGAAGTTTGTATCCGCCAGGCATGAGGCGTCAGATCTTCGATGAAAAATGGCAGCGTCGATCCCAGAGTCCCCGAACCAACCCCCGCCATCATCCACTCCACCGACATTCCGTCCGGCCGCTTGCGGTTCCCATGCTCCGGAGCCGAAACCTGAACCCCAGCTTTCTTCAGCCGATCCACCTCCGCCGCTGCGTCCGTCGTCCCCACCGCCCACGCGCAGGTGACCGCCTCGTCCGACATATACTTCGCCCAGGGCGCGCCCGCCGTCACACCCGGCTTGATTGGCGCGATCAGTTCAATGTAGGTTCCATCGTCGAATCCAACCGCCGCCATCTGCGTGATGCCATTCCCATGCGGCCCGCCAAAATCCGGAGCCAGCCCCACATCGGCAAACATCTGCCGCAGCGCATCTAGATTCGCCCCGCACACCGACACATGATCCACTTGGAGAACGACCTCTTTGGGTGGCTGAGATGTTTGCTGTGACATCAGCGGGCTCGAGAACAGCATAATCAAAAGCGCCGCGGCGGAGATGCGGCAGCGAACGGGGGAAGTCCGCCAGAACATGTAGGCCTCCGGTTTTCGAAACGCTGGTTTCGGAAACGATGGTACGCCAAACTCAGCCAGATGGAAAATGATTTTGACGACAACGGCAGCGAAGCACAGTATCAAAACAAGCCAGCCGTGGGGCAATCACAAATTTGACAATGTGTCACATCATATGACACATTATTAGTATGCCCTCTGTGAATATTCGCCAACTCCGCGACACCAAAAAGCTGAAGGCGTGGCTGCGCGCTGGCAAAACTGTCGAACTCCGCGAGCGCGATAAACTCATCGCCCGCATCGTACCCGAAAAAGAAACGCCCCCACAACCAGTCGAGTATCCGGACTTCGCGGCGCGGCGCAAAGCCATTTTTGGCGATCGGGTTTTGACAGCAGTGGATGACTTCCTTGCCGATCGCGGCCGATACTGACGGTCTTCGCCTGCGGATTTTCAACCACTATGGTTTACGCCGATACCAGCTTCATCGTCCCAGCCTACATCGAGGATGAACACTCCGGAGCAGCCGATGAGTTGATGCGCTCGGCGCCGCGCTTGTATTTCAGTCCGC
Organism: Terriglobales bacterium; assembly: GCA_030038475.1. Taxonomy (GTDB): domain Bacteria; phylum Acidobacteriota; class Terriglobia; order Terriglobales; family Acidobacteriaceae; genus Acidiflorens. The sequence goes on from JASHOU010000195.1 coordinate 12,021, forward strand.
TCCACTTCGCGGAATGGATGCATGCTACGTCGCAGCAAGTTTTCCGCGGGTGTCTTTCGTCACATGAAGTTGAGAAAGTGCGGCATGAAATGGAAAGAGATCGTGCGGCTGGAATTTGGGTTTCGGTTCCGCTTCCCGAAAATGCTTTCACATTTTGCGCCGATCTCGCCCGCCGCCACGGGCCGCGCCTCGGCGTCCGCATCCTCGATAGCCTTCACGTGGCCTGCGCCCTTGAACTCAAAGCCGACCGCTTCTGGACCTTCGATGAACGCCAGGCAAAGCTGGCCAAAGCGGAGGGGCTGAAAATCTCGTGACTGCGCCTGGCACAGAGCGCATGACCTAAAAGAGCGCCCCGCCAAAATTACTCCTCTTCCTCCTTCACCTCACCTCTCTCCGCCCGCGCCTTCTCAATAATCTTCTCCTGCAACTGCGCCGGAACAAT
>JASHOU010000196.1 GCA_030038475.1 Terriglobales bacterium
ATCCGCCATTGGTTAGGAGTCCAGGTTTTGAGAAGAGTCCTGATCTGTCTGCTAGTGCTGCCTGTAAGTCTTGCGTGGCTGAGTTGTGGTTCTTCACCACCGAGCAGTCCGCAATACAAAGCCTTAATCTCGAATTCCGTCAGCGCGGGCACGACCGCGTCTGGCGTCTATGTTCTTGACGCCCTAAACGACGTACGGGGGTCTACAGCTCCGCTTTCCACCGGGAACACACCGGGGCCGATGGTGGTTACGCCCAACCTGGCGCAAACTCTGGTATTCAGCGGCAACGGTCTGCCATCTTCCGACAACGTGCTGAGCATCATCAACAACACCACCTTGCAAGTCAGCAATCATCTAAGTTTGCCGGGAATGACCTACAGCTTCATCGTTTCCCCGGACAGCTCGACCGCCTATGTCGCCATCCCGACCGCGCAGGTTACAGGCCAATCGCCCGGTTTGGTGGAAGTTGTCTCGATCAGCGGTGGAGCGTTCACCGGGCAAGCCGCGATTCCAGCGGTTCAATATCTGGCAATCAACAACGGCGGCAATCGGGTTCTGGGTTTCAGCAATAACTCGGATTCCGTGGCGGTAATCACGCCGTCGAATATCGGCATCGGCAATGCGGTGACGTATGTCAGCGGCTTCGATCGTCCGGTGGCGGCCTTCTTCACCAGCGACGACAGCACCGCCTACGTGGTGAATTGCGGCCCCGAGTGCGGCGGGATGCAGGCCAGCGTGCAAATCCTCGATATGACCACGGGCACAGCCGGGACGGCCGTTGACGTTCCTGCCTCTACCGTCGCCTTGGTCAGCAACTCGACCATGTATCTCGCTGGAACACCGCAGCCCGCACCGCCCTGCACGGGTGAAGTCACGCAGGCGACCACCTGCGGACTACTGACCATCTTCAACCTCAACACCATGACTGTCACTGGCAGCCCAATCGTGATCACAGACGGATATCACGACCGTATGGCGCTCGGCGCCAATGGACAGCTCTACATCGGATCGCATACCTGCACCGAGATTATTCCGCCGGTTCCGGCGCCGACCGGAGCTGAAATCCGTGGCTGCCTTTCCATCTACAACACCTTGAGCAGCGCGGTGGGAAGTGTGCAGCCGGGCGGCGTCTTGATTCCTCCGCAAAACGGAGATGTGACCAGTCTTGAGCCAATCACCAATCGTCACGTGGTCTATGTGATCCAGAACGGATCGCTCAGGATCTACGACGATACGATCGATGCCCTGGAGTACAACCCACGTAACCCGAATAATCCTGGTCAGATTAGTAACCTCGTCGGGCAGTTTGTGGATGTGAAGACGATCAATTTTTAAGAGATGCTCTTCGCCAACCGCGGTTCGCGACTTGGCTGGATTTGGGGTCCAGCGCGAGCTTTTCCGCCCGAGAGAAATCCTCACCTCGGTATCAGCGTCATCTCATGCTTGCGATGCCGTTCCACCGCGCTCTGCGAAAAGTGGAAGGCGAATGTCGAACCCCCATACCATGCGGTCCATTGATCCATGTAATACCGGCTAAGAAATATTCCACTCTCGCCAGTCACGAGGTTCAGCCTGCTCTTGTCAAAGTCGGCGAAATTCCATGTCGCACGCTCGGAAGGTCCAAAATTACGGCCAACCTGCTTGACGGTAAATGTGTCGCCACTTAATGGATGTAATCCCGGTCCGGTGAAGCCGGCGATCACTGGGAGACGCTTGAGAACAGGGTGATCGATTTCGACGGGATAAAACTTTCCCCACTTCCACTGATTCAGGTCGGCAGGAGAATGGTAGACCGGATCGCCATTGTCCAGGTACCCTCCTTGCTGCTTCACCACATTCTCAATCGCCGCCGTCAACAGGCTTCCGTAGTCGGAGTATCCCGGCGGCAACCAGCGCGCCGGCTGTTTCGTAAGCACGTTCTCCAGCCATACCGACGACATTCCCCAACGATAGCTCTTCCAACTTAGAACACCGCGGTCGGGGCCTACGCCCGTTGCGCCCAGCTTCGGCGAGAGCAGCAACCACACCAATTCCTGGCGCGCGTTGACTTCAATCGTCGGAGCGGCCGAATCCGCCGACATGCGTCCATCCCAATCGCGCAGAATTTCAATCGCCCGCTTGGCGCGGTCGGAGACCTTTGGCGCATGATCGACCGCATACACGAACTTGTCGGCGCAGAAGCGGTCGTACGTGGATGACACATCCATTTGCAGCGCCAGCATATCCGCGGGGGCAAACTTTTTGCCCGATTCGAGCACGCGATAGATGCGATCGGTTCGCCAAGGCGCTTCCCACTCCGTGCTGATCGAATATTTGTAACCATCGGGAGTGATGCGGCCGTTGGCGGTCGCCAGAATGCCCTCCGGCGGATCATAAACATGCGGCATGTCATCGTACGGAATCCATCCAATCCATTCGTGTGCGTCATCGCTGCCTTCGACCGGCAAACTGCCATCGCCCGTCTTGCGGATTGGGATGTGGCCGGTTGCCTGATATCCGATATGGCCATCCACATCGGCATACATGACGTTCTGTCCGGGTGCGCCGAAGTTTGAAAATGCCTTGCGGAATTCATCCCAGTTCTGGGCCGAGTCGACGTCGAAGAAAACCAAGCCCTCGCCGTCCTGCAAGGTCCATCGCAAGGCAATCTTGCGCGACTCGCCGGGAAGCAGTTTGGTCGGATGCAAAGGATTCCCAAGCAAATTGTGCGGAAGCAAATCATTCGGATGCAAGGAATCCGGAATTAAATCGCCCGGAAGCAAACTAGCCGGAAGCAATTCGTCAATAATCGGGCCGTGGCGCGTGGTGACCACGTCGAAAACCACATCCGGCTTGCCTTTCACGCGAATCGTTTCCGTCCGATGCTGCGGCTCAATCCATCCTTTGGGAGTCTTGTATTCGCCCTGCGCATTGAATTCTTCGATGAAATCGTCTTCGACCGTCGGGCCAACGTTGGTGAATCCCCAACCGATGCGCCGATTGTGGCCGACAATCACAAATGGAACCCCCGGCAGCGTCACGCCGGCGACATCGAAATCGCCGCTCTTCAGGTGCGCTTCAAACCACAGGTTCGGCATCTGGTGGTCGAGGTGCATATCGTTGGAGAGCAGCGGCTTTCCCGTAGTCGTGTGCTGGCCGGAAACGACCCAGTTGTTCGACCCCGGCCGGAGGGAATCGAAGACTTCCTGATCAAAGAATTCCTGATCGGAGGCTTCCTGATCGAATCCAAACGGCAATGCGGAGGCGGCGTTTGACGGCAAGGCAGAAATCAGCTTTTTGTTCGCGCTGTCGGGATCGACGTCTTCGTCGTCATCATCGTCTTCGTCATTATGGCTATTCTTTGCAGGGGTGACGTCGATGCGCCGCGCCTCGGTCGGCGGACGGTCCCGCCACGAAGAATTCACGTACAAATCAGCCGTGAGTTCCGGTCCCAGTTTCGCCAGAATCTTTTCCCGCGTCAGCGCGCGACGGTAGCTGTAGTGATTCAAGTCCTGCACCATGCGCGCGCCGACCAACAGCGAATCCGTCGGCGTCCACGGGTGCGGCGTGTATTTCATCAAACGGAATTCGAGCGACAGCCGGTCGCGATGCGAGTCAAGGAACGCGTTGACTCCTCGGGCGTAGGCATCAAAATAGGCGCGGTCGCGCGCGGACATGTTTTTCTCGGCCGCTTCGGCTGCCTGACGCAAGCCCAGAATCCGCTCTTCGCGGTCCATCTTCACGGTGCTTTCGCCGATGATCTCCGAAAGTTCTCCGGCAGCAGCGCGCCGCAAGATGTCCATTTGCCAGAGCCGGTCCTGTGCGGTCACATAGCCCTGGGCGAAAAACAAGTCTTCGAACGTGGAGGCCTCAATTGTCGGCACGCCATGCTCGTCGCGCACCACGCGAACTTTGGAGGAGATCCCCGGAACGGAGATAGAGCCATCGAGTTGCGGCAGAGGACGGCGCGCCATCCAGTAGAGCGATCCGGCGACTACGATGAGCGCCGCCAGCAGCAGGCAGATGGCGTAATACAAAACGCGCAGCACAGGATTGCGGCGGCGAAGATCAGAAGGCGGAATACCGTCCAGAGAAACAGTGGAAGACATTACTCAAAGATTGTAGGGGCGTGCAGAGTCGATGACAACCCACCCGCAGGAGATGCAGGGCGGGCGCTCTGTGCAAGGCTCGACACATCCTATGGCGTAAACTATAATTCACGCTTCAACTCGCTAGCCGAGGTGAAAGGTTAGGTCCTCTCATGACATCCTGTGAGTGGGCATTGGTGGCTGTAACTGCATGTGTAATAGGGGCAAGCAAATGCGCGACGTTGCGGAGAGGTATCCCAACGTTGTCCACAGCCATGAGATTTTTCGCGCTCGCTTGGGCAGTACTGCTTCCCTACTATACCCTTCAACAGTATTTGAGACCGTTGCCGGACCTCCTTAGCCTTGTTGCCGAATTCCTGCCAACATACTCGGGCATCCTCGTAGTGCTGACAGCAGAACCTCTATTGCGCGAAGCAGCAAGTCGCGGTGAGAGAATTGATGGAATTCTACAGTGGATCAATGTCGTTGCTGGCGAGTCCCTTTACCTGTTGATCCTTCCTCCTGCGATTCCCTTCATCCCAGTAGGTCTTGGCAACCAGCTCATGGCCGTGCGTGTGCTCGATTTGCTCCTAGCAGCTGTTGGGTTTGTTTTCATTGGCGTTGTGTTAAGAACGTTGGCGAGCGGCCTTTGGAGTCGCACCCTCTGGTGGGGACTCGTGTCCGTGGCTGCGGTCTATTTCGGGTACCAGATACGGTGGGCAGATGACCTCCGGCGTTCAGGCAGCCCTGTGATGAGAGATGAATTCGCTATTGCCTTCGCTCTCTGCAAGGTCCTGTACTCGGCTATGTTTCTCGCACTGGTCATGTCGGTGCCGACTTGCAGGAACCGAGACGGAGGACTTTCCGATCAGTTGCTCGAAATCGGCCGCGATTGCGCCATGCGCCTGAAAGAACCATTTCGCTCCGGCGATCATGCCGATCTTCTCTACGACGAAAAAGGGCTGCCGAAATGATTCTCGATAGTTCAGCGCTGATCGCGATTCTCCGCCTGGAAGCGGAAGCGCCCGAGTTCGCGAAGATCATGGAGCACGCAGCGCAACTCCGTGTTTCAGCCGTGAGTTATGTGGAAACCGGAGCCGTGATCGACGGCAGCAAGGATCCAATCGCCAGCCGCCGTTTCGATGAGCTGATCGAGACGGCGCAAATCGCGATCGAGCCGGTCACCGAAGCGCAAGCTCGCATCGCGCGCCAAGCGTATCGCGACTTCGGCAAAACCAGCGGCCACGCTGCCAAACTAAATTTTGGAGACTGCTTTTCCTATGCGCTGGCCAAATCGAAGGGCGAGCCGCTTTTGTTCCAAGGGCTGGACTTCTCGCGCACGGATGTGAAATCGGCGCGGACGTAAGGCGCGGAGCCTAGACTCAGCGCAGATGTCTACGGTTTACCGGCCCAGCGTACCAAGACCCCAGCAAACTCCCCGACGCGCGTGCGCCGTCCAGGTTTTGCTCGGGCGGCCTTTGACCTTTTTTCATTACGCCTCGGCGTGCATTATGATCTTAAAGTGTCCGCACCCTAACTGTCTGCGCCGCCTAACATGCTTCCGAAGCGAATTGACGATCAGCCCAGCATCTCGCGGGAGAGCATCCGCGAGGCCGAAGACATCTTCCTTCGGCATCTCAAGCGCGTCGGACTGAAACAAACCGAACAGCGCAACGCAATTCTGCGAACCTTCCTCGAAACGCGCGAACATTTGTCGATTGACGAACTGCATCGCCTGGTCAAGAAGACCGACCCGCGCATCGGTTTTACGACCGTCTACCGCACGCTGAAACTGCTGGCGGGTTGCGGCCTAGCCAGCGAAGTCGCATTTCACGACGGCATCGCGCGCTACGAACATCAGTACAATCGGCGCAGTCATCACCACATGGTCTGCACCGAATGCGGCGCATCGGTAGAGTTTTTCTCGCCCGAAGTCGGAAAAATCGAGAAGGAGATCGGACGCACACACCGTTACGTGACCACGCGGCACAGTTTCCAGATTTATGGAGTTTGCGAAGAATGCCGAAAGAAGACCAATGGCCGCCGAATTGTATAGCCATGAAAATCGCCCGCAAGATCGGGCGGCAGATGCTTCCGTGAATTCGGCGCGACCTGGCGTGAGTTGTCCGCAATGTGAGACAACGATGCCGGCGAATGCGGCGTTCTGCCCGGGATGCGGCTGGTCGATCGCCCCGATTCCTTCCGCCGATCGGGCGATTGCGGCTGCGGCGTATCTCACGTGGGTCGCCGGCGCGGTGATTCTGTTTCTACCGGCATTTCATAAGCAGCGGTTCGTCCGCTTCCACGCCTGGCAGAGCGTTTTCCTCTGGGGAGTGTTTTCCGTTCTGACCATCGCCGCGCTCCTACTCTCGAATCTCGCCGCGGCGATGGTTTTTCTGGTGCTTGGAATTCTGGCATCGCTCGCCATGCTGTTCCTGTGGATTGTTCTGACCGTCAAAGCGTGGCAAGGCGAGCGCTTTGAATTGCCGCTGTTCGGCAGCCTGGCGGAACGACTGGGGTAGACGAGGTCTCAGGTCCTAGGAAGGACAAAATCTAGCAGCATTTGATGTCTACGGTTTTCCTGACACCTGAGACCTGCCTTCCTGCATGGACATTCCTGGCACCATCGTTCAGAATAATCAGTCATCCTCACATTCCATTATGTATTCAGGAGAACTCATTGAAGCAGCTTCAGCGCGTTAAGATCAGCGCTCTCGGCACCTACGTTCCGCCTCGCCTTCTTACCAACAACGACCTCGCCAAGATGGTCGATACCAACGACGAATGGATCATGAGCAGGGTCGGCATCAAAGAACGCCACATTGTCGACAAGGGAGTTGCCACCAGCGATCTGGCGGCGGAAGCGGCGCGGCGCGCTCTGGCACAGCGCGGCATCGCCGCGAGCGAACTGGATGCGATCATCGTCGCGACGGTCACGCCTGACATGTTGTTCCCGGCGACCGCCTGTCTGGTGCAGCACAAGATTGGAGCGCCGAAAGTTTGGGGCTTCGACCTTTCGGCGGGCTGCTCGCAGTTTGTCTATGCACTGCAAGTGGGAGCGCAATTCATCCAGACGGGAGCGCACAAGAAGGTGATGGTGATTGGCGCGGATGTGATGTCGTCGATCATCGACTACACCGATCGCGCCACGTGCGTGCTGTTTGGCGATGGCGCGGGCGCGGCGATTCTGGAGGCGACCGAAGACGATTCGATCGGGTTCATCGACTTCCTGCATGAGATCGACGGCGCGGGTGGCTGCTCGCTCTACATGCCTGGAGGCGGAAGCCTGCATCCTTCGTCACATGAAACCGTGGATAAGAAGATGCACGTCGTTCATCAGGACGGCGCTGCTGTCTTCAAGTTCGCGGTGCGCAAGATGGAAGAGTTCTGCGTGGAGACGCTCAAACGCAATAACCTGACGGGCGATGACATCGATGTGATGATTCCTCATCAGGCGAATCTTCGCATCATCAATGCAACCGCAGAGCGATTGAAACTGGCGCCGGAAAAAGTTGTTGTCAACATCGACCGCTATGGAAATACTACGGGAGCGACGATTCCGCTCGCCATGCAAACCGCAATCGAAGACGGACGCCTGAAAAAAGGAAGCCTGGTGCTGCTTGCCGCAGTGGGCGCGGGGTTCACCACGGGAACGACGTTATTAAGGTGGGCCTATTAATAGAAAGCTCAGCACAAGGTTTCAAAGTTTTAGAGTTTCAGGGTTTCAGAGTGATGAGCATTGACTTCACGACGTTGAAACTTTGCAACCTTGAAACTTTGAAACCTTCTTCTATTTTGCCGCCATCGCGCCTACCAATGATTGGAAAATTTTGACGCCGTCGGTGCCGCCTAACTCGGGTTCCGAGGCGCGCTCGGGATGGGGCATCATGCCGAGCACGTTGCCGCCTTCGTTGCAGATTCCGGCGATATTTTCGAGCGAACCGTTTGGGTTCGCTTCGGCCGTGATTTCTCCCTGCGCATTCGAATAGCGGAAGATGATGCGGTTCTCGCGCTTCAGTTCGTCGAGTGTCGGCTCGTCGCAAAAATAATTGCCTTCCATGTGGCCGATGGGGATGGTCAGCACTTCGCCCTTCTGACATGCGTTGGTGAACGGCGTCTCGTTGTTTTCGACTCTGACGTGAACCGGCTTGCAGACATATTTCAGGCCGATGTTGCGCAGAAGCGCTCCGGGAAGCAGTCCCGATTCGCAGAGAATCTGGAAGCCATTGCAGATGCCGAGCACCAATCCGCCCGAGGCGGCGAACTTGCGCACCGATTCCATGACGGGCGAGAACTTGGCGATGGCGCCGGTGCGGAGGTAATCGCCGTAGGCGAAGCCTCCGGGGACGATGATGGCATCGCAGTTTTCGAGGTCGTGCGATTCGTGCCAGAGAAACGTGGCCTCTTGTTTCGCCACGTGCTCGACGGCCCAGAGAGCATCGTGATCGCAGTTGGAACCGGGGAAGATGATGACGCCGAATTTCATGAAAACCTCGTCGTTGGTCGCTGGTCGTTAGTCGTTAGTTCGGCTTTCGGCATTCGGCGTTGGTCGTGCGCTAACCCCAACGAATCCGCTTCCTCACATGCCGGACACAGGGACTAAGCTCGGCAGCGGCTGGGCTGCCGGAGCGCTTGGCTGAGATTCGGGTTGCGGCGCTGGATTGCCGACGGAACCATTGTTCGACGGGGTATTGTTAGCTGGGACGTTATCGGCCGGAACCGCCTCGCCCGAGTTCGCATCGTCGCCACTCAGATTGTTGTGGTCCGAATCGTTATAGTTTGAGTTGTAGTTTGAGCCGTTATCGTTCGGATCGTTATAGTTTGGATCGGGGCCATTCGAAGCACTGGTCACGCTGAAATTGCCAGTGTCGGTCGAACTGGGCCGCGCTGGATAGTTGCTGGGCGCATTATTTGGCGGACCATTATTCGGCTGGCCATTGCGATCAAGCGAGGCGTCGGGGCGATAAGGCGGCTCGTCGTACCAGTCGTACCCGTAATCGGAGTCGTAATACGGATAGTAGCCGTAATATGGACCATAATAGTATGGGCCATACCAGTACGGGTCGTACCACCACGGCGCCCAAGCGAAGCCCCAGGCTGGTCCCCAGAAGCCCCAATAGGGCCAGAATCCGAAACCGAATCCCCAACCCCAGCCGCAGCATCCCCAACCGCCGTAACCGAAGCCGAAGCCACCTCTGAAACCGAAACCACCGCTGTAAAATCCGCCACGGACGCCGCCGAAGGAGTGAAAATTGCCGTCGGCGAATCCTCCGTTATGGGCAAGGGTTGACTGCGCGCCGGCAGAGCCGTGAGCTGCCGATCCCGCCGCGCCGAACGAATGCCACTGGCCGTCGGCGATGGCGGGATGAATATTGTTGCGGGCGTCGGACTCGGCGCGGGATTCGCCGCGCGAGGAGCTCATGCCACGACCCGATGCGGATCCTCCGCGATAGCTGCTGGCTCCGCGGTCGCCGTAGGAGCCGCCGTGGTAGCCGCCAGCACCTTCGTGGGAATACCCGCCTTCGCCACCGTAGCCACCACCGTGGTAGCCTCCGCTGTAACCACCTCCGCCGTGGGAGCTGCCACCGCCACCACCGCCGTGACCGCCTCCGCCGTGCTGAGCGAATGAGGGAATTGGAATTAGGGCAAGACCGAGGAATATCGCAAATATCGCGAGAGAATTTTTGAGCGAGCTTCTGTGTGAACTCTGGTGTAATGCCTTGAGCGGACTGTTGACCGAAATCTGAAGACGGGTCATGAGATACACCTCCGTTCGAACGCGGCAGTTCGCGTGGGCGTTTGTCACCACTCCGTGAAACATGCCGCGCCGCGATGGCGCGCCCCTACATCATCAGATTCTACAGGCAGGCTCCGGGTTGCGTGAATGGTAAATAGAGGCGGGAGTTGGGGATGCAACCTGGGATTTTGGGCTGACGAATCGAAACCTTTGAACCACGGGGTACACAGGGTTACACAGAGTCTGTCGGCGTCGGGTTGCCCTAGACGAGGTTTATCGCGGGGTTGAAGCGCCGCGACAACTCAAAAATCGAGCCTGCTATTTGGTGCCGGTGACTTCGTTCCACAAAAATGACAGTTCGTCGGCGGTGTCGTTGATGGCCTGCGTGATGGAGACTCCGCTGCTGTGGCCGCTTATGGTCTGGTAATGCAGCAGGATGGGGCGGTCGCTGGCGTTATCGGCCTGGACTAACGCCGTCATCTTGCGGGCGTGGAGCGGATCGACGCGGGTATCGCTGTCTCCGGTGTTGAACATGATGGCGGGAAATCTCATGCCCGGCTTCACGTTGTGATAAGGCGAATATTTGAACAGATATTGGAATTGCGTGGGATCGTCGGAGGAGCCGTATTCGGCGGTCCACCATTTGCCAACGAGAAAATTCTGGAAGCGGATCATATCGAGCAGGGGATAACCGCACCAGATGGCGCCAAACATTTCGGGATGCTGGGTCATGGCCGCGCCCATGAGCAGGCCGCCATTGGAGCGTCCGCGAATGGCTAGGCGCTCGGGCGAGGTGTACTTGTGATCGAAAAGATATTGGGCGGCACCGAAGAAATCGTCGAAGACGTTTTGCTTTTTTTCGAACATTCCGGCCTGATGCCACTTTTCGCCGAATTCGCCGCCGCCGCGCAGGTTGGGCTGCGCGTAATAACCTCCGTGGGCCATCCACCAGGCGAATTCGGGATTCCAAGTGGGGTTCATGTCGACGAGGAAACCTCCGTAGGCCCACATGAGCGTGGGCGTCGAGCCGTCGCGCTTCAGGCCTTTTTTTGAGGAGATGAACATCGGGATGTACGTGCCGTCTTTCGACTTGTAATTGACCTGGTTCACTTCGTACTGGTCGGAGTCGAAGGGCACCGTCGGTTTGGCAAAGATTTCGGTTTTGCCGGTCGAGACGTCGTAGCGATAGATGGTGGGCGGAATGATGAACGACTCGAAGCTGTAGAAGCCTTCGCTCGAATCTTCGCGGCCGTAGAGTTCGGTGGCCGCGCCGAGGGTGGGGTATTCGATGCGGCCGGTCTGGTGGCCATCGAGCGAGAAGATACGGGTTTCGCTGACGACGTTATGCAGACCGGTGGCGAAGAGTTTGCCGCCGACAATCGAGATGCCGGAGATGACGTCGGTGCTCTCGGGGATAATGCCGGTCCAGTGGTCCGGTTGGGGATCGGCGAGCGAGACTTTGACGACTTTATAGTTGGGGGCCTGGTAATCGGTGAGGACATAGAGATCGTCGCCGTAGTTGACGGGAGTGAAACGATTGTCGATGCCGTGGATGATGGGACGAATGGGCGAATCGGGCTGGCGCAGATCTTTTACGTAGATATCGACGCGCTTGGGCGGAACGCCGTGGATGACGCTGATGATGAGATAGCGCTCGTTCTCGGTGATTTCGGAGCCGATGAGCTCCATGGGACCGAGAGTTTCGCCGTTGATGCTTTTGCCGAAGATGAGTTGGTCGGCCGAGGCGGGCGAGCGGAACTTGTGGTAGAAGACGAGCGTTCCGGTGGGATCGAAGCGGGCGTAGTACAGGCCCTGTTCATCGGGGCTGAGCTGGATGCCGGAATAGCGCGCGGTGGGCAAAGAGTCGGGGAGTTCGCGATTTTTTGCAGCGTCGGTTTTGTCGATTTCGAGAATGTGGACGGATTCTTCGTCGGCACCGCCGGAGCGGACGCCATAGACGAGCAGTGTGCCATCTTTGGAGATGTCGTTGATCTGGATGGAGGTGTTCTGGTCGGCGCTCAGCTTGGTGGCATCGATCAGGCGTTCGTCCTGGCCGGTCAGGCTACGGCGCAGGTAGATCGATCCCTGATTTTCATCGGCGAGGCGCTTTTTGAAAAAGTACATGCTGCCGCGCTCCTCGGGGATGCTGTAGCTTTCGACGCGCTCGAGCTTGGAAAGTTCGTCGATGATCTCGGGACGGATTTTGACCTGGGAAAGATATTCGTCGGTGTATCGAGTCTGCTCGGCAATCCAGGCGCGGGTTTCGGGGCTTTTGCCATCTTCGAGCCAGCGGTAGGGATCGGTGAGCGTGACACCGTGGATGGTCTCGGTAACGGGCTTGGCCTCGGTTGGCGGCGGAACTGGGAGGACGATTCCGTTGCCTCCTTTGATTTCGGTTGGCTTGTCGGCGGCGACGGCACAGAGAGTCAGGAGCAGGAAGAGAAGTAATTTCATAATTTGCTGGGAACGGCGAGTGAAGGTTTCATCTCGCAGATATTTTAGCGCAGGGTTTCGTCGCCGCCTCATGAGGCTGGTATCCATTCGACAGCGAGCTCTGCTACGACTTGATCTGACCTCACGCCACGACCGGTTCGGCGAGCGTTTTCGTCTGGCTCGGCGATCGGCGCTTGTTTTGGACGAACGAAAGATATGACTCCGAAGACGGCCAATACCAACATGATGGGGTCGATCTGGCGGCGGAAATAAACTTCCACGTGGGAGAAATAGAAGACAAGCGGGAAAAATAGCAACACGAGGCTGTAAAGGATAGCTACGGGTCGATTTTCACGAAACGCGCGGCGGAGGCCAATCAGGGTGAGCAGCGTGAATAGCGTGCTGAAGGCCACGTTGATTGGGTCGGCCGGTTCCTGGGCCAGATAGTAGGGACTGAAGCTCCAGAAGTGGGTCCAGATGAAGACAAAGCGACGGATGGTGACGATGGCATACCAGCGATGATGGGTACGGATGAAGGCGTCAGCTTTTTGTTTGCATTCGTCCATATACGCAAGCTCACCGAGCTGTTGGAAACGTTGCCACTCAGCATCGTTGTGCCAGGGGCCGATTTTGTGAGTCAGGGCGGAGCCGAGCGAGGCAGATAGCCAATAGGAAGTGTCGCCGTTATTGCCGATGAGCATCTCCAGTCCCATGGAATCGCGAAAAGGAATGAAGCGGTGGAAGACCCCATAGTTGCGAACAAACCAAGGAGTGACGGACAGGGTGAAGGCAAGCGACGCGACGGCGAGCGGAGCGAACCAGGGTTGTTTCCGTTGAATTAAGCGAATGCCGATCCAGCCAAGCATAATGGGCAGAACGGTGAGCACGACAGGCTCGGTGAGCGCAGTGAATCCCCAAAGCAAACCATAGCCGGCGAAAGACAATAGACTGGCGGGGCGCTCGAAGCGCAGGGTCATCAAGAACAAAATGGTAAGCAGAAGTGTTGCCAGCCAGGTTGGCCAGATGCGTTCGGCAGGCCAATAGATGCCGAGGGGGAACAGAGCCCATGCCCATCCGGAGAATAGTGCGACGCGATCGCCGAAGGCTTCGCGCGCCGCAAAGAAAACCGGCAGAGAGGTCAGGGCCGAAATCAAAGCCTGCAGTGAGAGCAAGACTAACGCGGACGCTTTGCTATAGGTTCCGAAGAGCAGGAAGACGCCGGCGATCAGGTAGGGATAAACCGGCGTTTGCCAGGCCGTCGGTCCGGTATCTGCAAACAAGGGGCTGCCAAAGCCGTGACCCTGGACGATGGAGTAGGCGACCTTGCCGTTTTCAAAAGCGAAGTGCCAGTGGTTGCGGCTGGGGTCCATCTGATCGGGGTAGAGAAAACCGACTACGGCCAGGCGAATGACTAAACCGACAAGGACCATGCACCACTTACTGGCGAGGAAGGTTGTGAATCTCTTGTAGGGCGGGTTTGCCGGCGGCGTCAAAATTTGCATAACTTGGCAGTGAGATGCGGAATCCGGACTGCGATTTTCTTGCAAATAAACTTTTGCCGGGTCGCCAAGGCTTCGCAAGATGGTACAACAGCAGGTCACGCTAGACCAGAAATACGTGGAGGGCGACGCCCGTTCCCGAACTTGCTAATACTTCACGATGGCGGCGAACGATTTGGGGTCGAGTGAGGCTCCGCCGACCAGCGCGCCGTCGATGCCTTCTTCCGACATGAGGGAGTGGGCGTTTTCCGGTTTGACGGAACCGCCGTAGAGGATGCGGAGTTTGTCGGCGAACTCCTGGCCGAAAGATTCGGCGGCTTCGGCGCGGATGATGGCGTGAGCGTCGGCTGCGATTTGTGGAGTGGCGGTTTTTCCGGTGCCGATGGCCCAGACTGGTTCGTAGGCGACGACCAGGCTGGCGGCTTTTTTGGCCGAAACTTTGTGGAAGGCGCGCAGACACTGGCGGCGGAGCACGTCATCGGTGAGCCCGGCTTCGCGTTCTTCGAGAACCTCGCCGACGCAGACAATGGGCGTGAGCCCGGCTTCGAGCGCGGATTTGAGCTTGAGATTTACGGTGTCGTCGGTCTCGCCGAAATATTGGCGGCGTTCGGAGTGTCCGATGATGACGTGGGTTGCGCCGACGGCGACGAGCATGGCGGCGCTGACTTCTCCGGTGAAAGCGCCTTGTTTTTCCCAGTAGAGATTTTGCGCGCCGATCGAGACGTCGGAGTCCTTGGCGGCGGCGATGGCAGCGTCGAGGCAGAGGTAAGTTGGGCAGACGACGATTTCGTCGTTGTTGTTGCGATCATGATTTTGGATGAGCGGAAGGAAATCGCGGAAGAAGTCGCGGGTTTCGGCGGGAGTTTTGTACATCTTCCAGTTGGCGGCGATGAGTTTCTTGCGCATTGTTTCTCTCGGTTTGTCAGGACGAAGCTCCCTCGAAGATAACGGAAATTGCGCGAGGACGCTGCGAGAATTTTTCGGCCGTTTGGACGTAGGTGTTGCAGTCGGCTGCGCTGAAGAGGACGAAACGGACGTGTTCGACTTGGGCAGTCTCAGGCAGAGCTTCGATTACGGCTTGAATGGCCACTTCTGCGGCTTCGTGGATGGGATAGCCGAAGGCTCCGGTGGAGATTGATGGGAAGGCCAGGGACTTGATTCCGTGATCGTCGGCGATGCGGATGGATTCGCGATAGCAACTGGCGAGCGTTTCGGCTTCGCGGTCACGGCCTCCGCGATAGATGGGGCCGACGGTGTGGATGACGAATTTCGCGGGCAGGCGGCCGCCGGTGGTGATAACGGCTTTGCCAGCGGGAAGCGAGCTGATTTTGGCGACGATGCGCCGGCACTCGGCAAGGATGGATGGGCCTCCGGCTCGGTGAATGGCGCCATCGACGCCTCCTCCGCCAAGAAGGGATGAGTTGGCGGCATTGACGATGGCCTCGGTGGTTTGCTTGGTGATGTCTGCGGGGCCGTGGAATTCGATCGTCTTTTTTCGGTTGGGGCCGTTCGTGAAGGATAGTTTGGCGAGGAAGTCGGACATGGTGGAACAGGTGTCAGGTCTTAAGGTGTTAGGCTCAGGAAACCCAAAATCCAATTGCCAACCCTTGGATCTCGAATCTCAGGTGTCTGCTTTCGCCTGGAGTGCTGACAGCTATTTTTTATCGGTCAGCGCTTCGACTCCGGGCAGTTTTTTGCCTTCGAGAAATTCTAACGATGCGCCGCCGCCGGTGGAGATGTGAGTGATTTTGTCGGCCACGCCGGCGGCTTTGACTGCGGCTACGGAATCGCCTCCGCCGACGATGGTGATGGCTCCGGCATTTTCGGCGACGGCGTGCGCGATTTTGTTGGTGCCTCGGGCGAAGGGCGGCATTTCAAAGACGCCCATGGGGCCGTTCCAGACGATGGTGCGGGCGCGGGCGACTTCCTCGGAAAACGCCTCAATGGTTTCGGGACCGATGTCGAGCGCCATCATGTTGTCGGGGATGGCTTGGCCCGGAGGGACGATTTTGGTCAGAGCGTTGGCTTCGGCACGGTCGGCGATGACGTGATCGGTGGGCAAAAGAAATTTCACGTTGCGCGCTTTGGCTTGCTGCAACAGATCGCGGGCGAGCTCGAGCTTGTCATCTTCGACAAGGCTTTTGCCGATGGATTGGCCCTGAGCCTTGAGAAAGGTGTAGGCCATACCGCCGCCGACGATGAGCACATCGACTTTGCCGAGCAGGTTCTGAATAACTTCAATTTTGTCGCTGACTTTTGCGCCTCCGAGAATGGCGACGAAGGGGCGCTCGGGATCGTGCAGGGCGCGGCCGAGGTAGCGCAGTTCCTTTTCCATCAGCAGGCCGGCGGCAGACTTGTGCAGAAAATGCGTGATTCCCGCCGTGGACGCGTGGGCCCGATGAGCAGCGCCGAAAGCGTCGTTGACGTAATACTCGGCGAGCTTGGCCAGTTGCTTCGAGAACGCCTCGTCGTTTTTTTCCTCTTCGGCGTGGAAGCGAAGATTTTCGAGCAGCAGGGCCTGGCCTTTTTCCAGTTTGAGCGCCATTTCTTCCGCCTCGGGGCCCACGCACTCGGGACAGAAGCCGACGTTTTCTCCGCGGGATAATTCTTTATCGAGCAACATGCGCAGGCGCTCGGCCACGGGCTTGAGGCTGAGTTTGGGATTGGGTTTGCCTTTGGGGCGTCCTAGGTGAGACGCAAGAATGAGGCGCGCGCCGTGACGGAGCGCGTATTCGATCGAAGGGAGGGTTTCGCGGATGCGAGTGTCATCCATGACGCGGCCGTTATCGAGCGGGACATTGAAGTCGACGCGCATGAAGATGCGGTGGTCGTTGAGCGGGAGATCGCGCATGGAGAGTTTGGACATTGGAAACCGGTGACTGTCGTTAGTCGCTGGTCGTTATTCGTTCGGCAAATCGTGAGGCGTTCGATCTCCGACTCGCGAACAGCCAGCGACTAACGACCAACGACGAATCTCTACAATCCTTTCGCTGCCATAAAGTTGATCAGGTCGCGGACACGGCAGGAGTATCCCCACTCATTGTCGTACCACGAGATGACCTTGACGCAATTGCCGCCGACGACCAGAGTCAGGGGCGCATCGACGATGGAGGAGCGTGAGTCTCCTTTGAAATCGGAGGAGACGAGTTCTCCTTCTTCAAAGCCGAGATAGCCTTTGAGCGGGCCCGATTCGGAGGCTTTTTTCAGCGCGGCGTTGACTTCCTCTTTGGTCGTCTTTTTTTCCACCCAGACGACCAGGTCGACGACGGAAACGTTGGGCGTGGGCACGCGCATGGCGAAGCCGTCTAGCTTGCCGGCGAGATCGGGGATCACGAGCTTGAGCGCTTTGGCCGCGCCGGTAGTGGTGGGAATCATGGAGAGCGCGGCGGCGCGAGCGCGGCGAAGATCTTTGTGCGGGAAGTCGAGAATGACCTGATCGTTGGTATAAGAATGGATGGTGGTCATGGTTCCGCTGACAATTTTGAAGGTATCGTTGATAACCTTGGCGACGGGCGCAAGACAGTTGGTGGTGCAGGATGCGTTCGAGACGATGTTGTGCTTCGCGGGATCGTATTTTTCTTCGTTGACGCCGAGCACGACGGTGAGGTCTTCATTTTTGGCGGGAGCGGAGATGATGACTTTTTTCACGCTGCCGCGCAGATGCTTCTTCGCTTCGTTCGCGTCGGTGAATTTTCCTGTCGATTCGATGACCACCTGCGCGCCAACGGAATCCCAGGGCAGCGCGGCGGGATCTTTTTCTTTGAAAACCTTGATGCTCTTGCCGTCGATGGAAATGCTGTCGGCGGAGGAGGTGATTTTGTTGGGCAAGTTGCCGAGGATGGAATCATATTTAAGAAGATGGGCGAGGGTTTTGGGATCGGTGAGGTCGTTGACGGCGACGAAGTCGAGATTCTTATCGGCGAGCGCGGTGCGGAGAATGTTACGCCCGATGCGTCCAAAACCATTAATGCCAACTTTTACGGCCATGGTCCCTCCGGAGGAAAGTTTAGTGCTAAGAAATTCGCTTGCTAAGAAAACGCTACGGAGCCCAAAGCAACTTTCGATGGTAACAGGCTGAGGGGCAAGCGTAAACGGCGCGAGAGCTAGGTCACGACCTTTGGTGTGGCGTGCGGGTTCCCGAATCTGCACGAGCCGGGAATTGCGGAAAGCAAATCTGCATGAACTGGCGCGATAGTTTATTCCGGCGTGATCTCGATGACGGTGTCGGTGTTGCGCCAGAGAAAAGGAAGTCGCGCTAGCCAGTATTTTCGGTTGATCGACTGGCGGACGCGCGCATAGTCTTCGGGCGGAAGGATGCGGGCGGTTGCGGGAGATTCGGGGCCGGTGATTTTTCCGCGCATGTTGCAAGGCGCGATCCTTACTTGCGGGTTATTGCGGAGGCGCTTGACTTTGCCCAGTTTGCTGTTGGTCATGAAGTAGAGTTTGTTGGCGTCTTCGGCGAACCAGATGGGCGTGTGCACGGCGACGCCGGTTTTGCGGAAGGTGGCGAGGCTGAGATAGCGCTGGTTGTGGATTTCGGCGGGGATAGGCATGGCGGTATTGTAAAGCGGCGGCTGGAGATTCAGGTGCTGAACGCGTTTAGAGCCGATTAGATTTCCGCGAAAAAGCTTGAACCACAGGGAGCACAGGGAACACGGAGGCGTGCTGGACGCGCTCGGCTTGACTCGGTAGAGTAAGTATCTCTTGAAGGCCGACGCCGGAACGCAGCGAAACAATACTGATACGATGTGGGGAAAGATAGAACGCGTTATTTCCGGTGTGATGCTGACGCTGGCATTGCTGCTGGCGGCGACGTATGCGGGCGACTATTGCATGGTTCGCTTTGGAATTCCGCGGGGGCGGCCGCAGTTCGCGCAGATTACCAGGAATGTGCTTTATGTCATTCATGTGAAGGGCGGGAAGGTTCACTACGAACCGGGACCGCAGGAAACCGATACCTGTGTGAATTCCTTATTTCCCCACTTTGGCGACAGCCCCTGTTGGTATCTGAGACGGCATACGGACAAGCTGATCGATATTTGAGAAGGGCAGGTTTCAGGTCTCAGGTCTAGGTGTCAGGTCTCAGGAAAATCGCGCAGTCGAGATCACTTAACTCAAGATACATTCGGAGATACATTCAGATCGTCCGACACATTCCAATCGTCGGGATGGAGATGCGGTGAAGGTATTTCACATTGTGGGCGCGCGGCCGAATTTCATGAAAGTGGCTCCGGTGCTGAACGCGCTCAAAAGCCACGCGCAGGTTGCGCAGACGCTGGTTCATACCGGCCAGCATTACGACGCTAACATGTCGGATGTGTTTTTTGAGCAGCTGGGCATTCCGGCTCCCGATGTGAATTTGGCGGTTGGCTCTGGCAGCCACGCGCGGCAAACGGCCGAGATCATGACGCGCTTTGAGCCCGTCGTGCTGGAACGGCAGCCCGATCTGGTGCTGGTGTATGGCGACGTTAACTCAACGGTCGCCGCGGCGCTGGTGTGCGCAAAGCTGGGCGTGCGGGTCGGACACGTCGAAGCGGGGCTGCGCTCGTTCGACCGCACCATGCCGGAGGAGGTCAACCGGCTGGTGACCGATCAGCTAGCGGATTTGCTGTTTACTCCGTCCGAAGATGGAGACATCAACCTGCAACACGAGGGCGTGGCCGCGCAGAAGATCTTTCGCGTCGGTAACGTGATGATCGATTCGCTGGTCAAGCTGCTGCCGGCGGCGAAGGCTCAGAATCGAGACGGTGGCGCTGTTTTTGGGAACCGGCTTTCTGACGATCGGCGCTACGCGCTGGTTACTTTGCATCGTCCGGCGAATGTTGACGATGGCGCGATGCTGAAGCGCATTCTCGAATCGTTGCTCGAGGTCAGCGAGAATCTGGACGTTATATTTCCCGCGCACCCGCGCACCAGGCAGCGAATTGCCGATTTCGGACTGCAGGCCGGGAAATTGCAGATTGTCGATCCGCTGTCGTATCTCGAATTTCTTGGCCTGCAGACACGCGCGACCGTGGTGATCACCGACTCGGGCGGAATCCAGGAAGAAACGACGTATCTGGGCGTGCCTTGCCTGACGCTGCGCGAGAATACTGAGCGTCCGATTACGGTTTCGATGGGAACGAATGTTTTGGTGGGACGCGATCCGGAGAAATTGAGGAGTGAGCTGGCGCGGATTTTGGCGGGACGAGCGAAAAAAGGGACGATTCCTCCGCTTTGGGATGGGCGTGCGGGGGAACGAATTGCTGCAATCGTCGCGGGCGGTAACTCGTGACTTATTGCTGATCTTTGGTGATCTAGCGGCGAGGGGCATATTGCGGGGTATCTCCAAACCGAGAAGACGGCGCTCCCGGGAGTGCTAAGAATGCGCAAGGAATTGCATATCTGCCAATATTCGGCACAGCGCTCCGGGGGACAAAAGCGCTTGCGTCATGGCTAACTCGTTAAATTTGTTTGGATTCCTGTGAGTGCTTTCCACGGGCGCAGGGTTTAATATTAAAAGAGACGCGGGATTCGGATGGCAGGGGGCGTGCATCTAAGAGGCATAGTGTCAATGCGTTTCCGCAGGGGTATGGCATTTTCAGGCACAGGATTCCAAGAGGATTAAAGACATAGGATTTCCAGAGGATTACAGATGAGAGTTTGGTGGGCAGTCGCGGTGGTTGTGGCGGGCATGAGCGTGAGCGGCCTGGCACAGCAACCTAAAAACGATTTCAAAGTTAAGCCTTCGCACCCTGAGAAGCAGTCGAGGCCAGCGCCGGCGCTTAAGACGGCAAATCCTTCAGCTAACAATGCCAAGGAATTGGCCGCTGTGGAGCATGAAAAAGTAGCGGCGCCCCGATCGGCCAAGAAGGCACCCGCACTGAAGCCGATACAGGAAAGGGGACGATCTAATCCTCCGATCAACATTAATGGCGGGACCAGCAAGAATGCTGGCCGAGGGGCTGCGCTGCCCGATCCGAACAAAGGACGGCTCCGACAGAAGGGCGGAGGCCGCGGTCAGTAGCAGGATTCGGAGTGAGTAGATTTAGGAGCAGTTCACCGAGACGCCTGGGAGCGGTCGGGAGCGGCAACGGCTTCGGCTTCGACACGCGGCATGTTTCGGTGCTCTCTGAGCGAGTATTTCAGCAGGCAATAGAGGGCGCGCACGCCGTCTTTCCATCCAATCTTTTTACCCTCTTCGTAAGTGCGACCCCAATAACTGATTCCAACTTCATAAATGCGCAGGTTGCGGCGCGCCACTTTCACCGTAATTTCAGGCTCGAAGCCGAAGCGATTCTCTTCGATGGGGATGGACTGAATGACCTCGCGGCGGAAAACCTTGTAACAGGTCTCCATATCAGAGAGGTTGATGTTGGTAAGACAATTGGAAAGCAGGGTAAGAACGGAGTTGCCGACCGAGTGCCAGAAGTAGAGGACACGATGGGGCGCACCGCCGAGAAAGCGCGAACCAAAAACTACGTCGGCCTTGCCTTGAATTAAAGGTTCGAGCAGCAGCGGATATTCGGCGGGATCGTATTCGAGGTCGGCATCCTGAATGATGACGTAGTCGCCGGTGGCTTCCTGAATACCGCGGCGCAGGGCCGCGCCTTTGCCCATGTTGTAGGGCTGAAGGACGACGCGGATTTGCGGATGCTCGGATTGGAGTTCGGCGAGAATCTCGCGCGAGCCGTCGCGGGAACCGTCATCGACGCAGATCAATTCAATTTCCAGGGGAACGGCGAGAACCTTCCCTACCACCTCGCGCAGCGTGGCGCGTTCGTTATAGACCGGCATGACGACGGAAAGTTTCATGTCGTTAGGGAGCAAGGCTCGCCGAATTGAAGCTCGCTGAGTTCATCATAGTAAGTTCATGATCGCAAACTCACGACGATTGTAAATGGCGAAGCCGCGGGTGGGAATTGCAAGCCCGGCTATCTTCTTTGGGCAATATTCTTCAGGCAATCGGGTCCGGCGGAGGATTTGCCACCGGCTATTGCAGTTTGGCGTACTCGGTTTTGGCTTGCTTCAGGATGGGGATGTCGGGGTCGGCATCTTTCCAGAGCGTGAGGAAATTCTGATAGGCGGTTTTCGCTTTGGCCGTGTCGCCCTGCATGGCATAGGCGCGGGCAAGTCCTAACCGGGCAAGTGCGCCCCACGGAAAGTTCACCACCACTCCTCGGTGGTCAATAAATTTCTGAAATTCCGCTGCTGCTCGGTTGCCGTCGTGCAGCCTGAGATAGGCTTCCCCACGCAAATAAACTGGGCACAGGAATATCGTGAATTGCGTTATTTCGCCAAGTTCGACTGTGCTCGCCACCTTCAATAGTTCGATTGCACGATTCGGGTCTTTGTGCTGCAAGGCGACCCCCGCACGGATCGTGGGCAGCCAATACCTCTGCACCAGCGTGTCCAGCGGGAAGGTCTTGTCGAGTTCGGCCGCCAGTTTTTCCGCTGCTGCCGTATCGCCTGCCCGCGCCAGAGCCAACGCCGCCATGGCCCGCACATCGCGGTTCGGGACCAGCTTCAATGCCGCCTTCG
>JASHOU010000197.1 GCA_030038475.1 Terriglobales bacterium
GCAAATCCTGTCTCATACAAAACCGGATACATGAAATTGCCGGAGGCGTCTCCGGTGAACGGGCGTCCGGTGCGATTGGAACCATGAGCGCCGGGAGCGAGTCCAAGAACCAGAACGCGGGCCTTAGGATCTCCGAAGCCGGGAACGGGCTTGCCCCAGTAATCGTGATCGCGGTAAGCGCGGCGCTTCTCGCGCGCAATCAGCTCGCGATATGCGACTAGCCGCGGACAGCGCGTGCACGCGACGATTTCGACGTTCAGAACCTTAAGCCAGCCAGGAACAGGCATTTTGCAATCGGGTATTTTGTAATTTGAAGCCCGCAAGGGTTCAGATTGCAAAATTACAAATTACCAAATTGCAAAATCTGAAGAGCGCTGCACTTTGCACCCGCTTCGGCGCAATTTTTTGCACATAACAGTATCCGCTCCACACACTCCCCTCGTTACTTTAGTGGGTAGGACATCACCCTCAGCCGTTTGACGTTGCTCTTCGATAGTCTTTACACTCATGGTTGCGGTGATGTTGAGCAGCCGAGCAATCCCCTCCCGACTCTGTTGCCGCTGCCGCGCTGGAAAGGCTACTTGTGAGCCCTGCTGAGACCAAAGAGAACACGATCGGCGATAGTTCGACGAAAGAGCGCGCGACCAGGCGCGAGATTCAAGTCGAGATTCCCGTCGAGGATGTCAATCGGCAAACCGATTCGCTGATCCAGAAATATCAGAAGTTGGCGCGCATTCCGGGCTTCCGGCGCGGGCACGTTCCGGCATCGATCATTCGCCAGCGTTTTTCCGAAGAAATCAAAACCGATATGGTCGAGGCGCTAATCCCGCGATTCTTCCGGCAGGAAGCTGAGCGGCTCAGCTTGCATCCGGTATCGCAGCCGCGAGTAACGGATCTGCACCTGCACGACGGCGAACCGTTGCGCTTCAAAGCTGCTTTTGAAGTGCTGCCCGAAATCAGGCTCGAAAGCTACAAAGAGCTGCGCGCCGATAAACCCGAGATCGCGGTTGCCGACGCGGACGTAGAGCAAACGCTCGCCGATCTCCGCGAGCGTCACGCCAGATTCGATCCGGTGGAGGGCCGCGTGCTGGCCGACGGCGATTTCGCTCAGGCGTCGCTCGATGGCGTTCCCAAATCTGGCGACGGTCAGCCGGTACACATGGATGAGGTATTGGTGGAAATTGCCGGCCAGAACACAATGCCGGAATTCACCGAGCATCTGCGCGGTGCGAGCGTGGGAGATGAGCGAACCTTCGACGTGAATTATCCGGAGGATGCGCAGGACAAGCGCCTGGCAGGCAAGACGTTCAGTTATACAGTCAAGGTGCAGGCGATCAAACAAAAGATCCTCCCCGAACTGAACGATGAGTTCGCAAAGCAAATGGGCCAATTTGAGACCATGGACGACCTGAGCAAGGCGATTCGCGAACAGATCGAAGCCGAGCGCAGGCACCATGCTGAACACGAGGCCAAAGACAAGCTGGTAAAGGAACTGATCGAGCGCAATGATTTTGAAGTTCCCGATGCGCTCGTCGAACAACAGATCGACATCCGGCTGGAGCGCGGACTGCGCGCGCTGGCGGCGCAGGGCCTGACCGCCGAACAGATGAAGAAGATGGATTTACAGCGCCTGCGTGCGGGCCAGCGCGAGCAGGCGATTCACGATGTGAAGGCTGCTCTGCTGCTCGAAAAAGTGGCGGACGAAGAAAACGTACACGTCAGCGACGACGAATTGAATCACGAACTGGAGGCGCTGGCCAAACAATCCAAACAGACCTCGGAGGCAGTGCGCGCTCGTTTGACACGGGAGGGGGGGCTCGATAGGATACGAACCAGAATCCGCAACGAGAAGACCCTCGATTTTCTGTATCGTCAGTCCGCGTAGCGATCAAGAACGCGGCAGTTCGATTCTCCCCTGAAAAACGCGGCCGGCTTCGGGCAGGTGTGTGGAAAGGGAGAACGTGAAGGACCCACAAAATATGCTGGTACCGATGGTGATTGAACAGACCGGGCGGGGCGAGCGGGCCTACGACATTTATTCCCGGCTGTTGCGCGACAACATCATTTTCATAGGCACCCCTATTGATGACACGATCGCCAATCTGGTGATCGCGCAGATGCTGTTTCTGGCGCAGGAAGACCCGGAGAAGGATATCCAGCTTTATATCAACTCTCCAGGCGGATCGATCACTGCGGGCATGGCAATCTACGACACCATGCAGTATGTGAAAAACGACGTGACCACGATCTGCATTGGCCAGGCGGCTTCGATGGCCGCGCTGCTCTTGTCGGCGGGCGAAGCCAAAAAGCGGCTGGCGCTGCCCAACTCGCGCATCCTGATCCATCAACCCTCGATGGGAGGACTGTCGGGGCAGGCGACCGATATCGATATCCACGCCCGTGAGATTCTCCGCATGAGGGAGATCACTAACCAGCTCCTGGCCAAGCACAGCGGCCAGAAGCTGGACAAGGTCGAAAAGGACGTGGAGCGCGACTTCATCATGAACGCACAGCAGGCTAAGGAGTATGGAATCGTCGACGATATTATTTATAAGACTCGATAGAGCGTAGGATCGCCAGAGCGCACGACCGCAGTTCCGTGCGGTGACGAGAGATGTGACTCGCCGCGTCTCATGCGAGATCGGGAGCCAGGCAGCGGCTAGGTAGAAAAGGAGTAAGGCCGAGTGAAAACCAGATCGGGTTCGGAGGAGATGCTCCGCTGTTCGTTCTGCCACAAGTCGCAGGACGCAGTCGCAAAACTCATATCCTCGCCGAGCGACTATCCCCGGGCATATATCTGTGACGAGTGCGTTGCCGTCTGCAACTCCATTCTCGAAGACGACCGCACCGCCGCACCTGCTACTGCGGTGCCCAATCAGTTGCCGAAGCCGCAGGAAGTCAAAATGTTCCTCGACGAGTACGTGATCGGCCAGGAGCAGACCAAGAAAAAACTGGCGGTCGCCGTCTACAACCACTACAAACGCATTTACATGAATCGCCAGCGCACGGGTGATGGCGTCGAGCTTACCAAGTCGAACATCCTGCTGATCGGGCCAACCGGCACTGGCAAGACACTCCTCGCGCAAACGCTCGCCCGCATGTTGGATGTGCCCTTCGCTATCGTCGATGCCACCACACTGACCGAAGCCGGCTATGTCGGCGAAGACGTCGAGAACATCATCCTCAAACTTCTGCAGGCGGCCGAAGGCGACGTCAGCCGCACCCAGACGGGCATCATCTATATCGACGAGATCGACAAGATCGGCCGCAAGGACGAGAATCCCTCGATCACGCGCGACGTTTCCGGCGAAGGCGTGCAACAGGCACTCCTGAAGATTCTGGAAGGCACCATTGCCAACGTCCCGCCGCAGGGCGGGCGTAAACATCCGCACCAGGAGTTCACCCCGGTCGATACCACCAACATCCTCTTCATTTGCGGCGGCGCTTTCGTTGGCCTTGAGAAAATTGTCGGACGGCGCGTCGGCAAAAAGGCGCTCGGATTCCGCACCGGAGCCGAGGAGGAAGCCGAGCAGACGGTTGCTTCCTCCAAGCGAAATTTTGAACTGGTTTCAGAAGCGCAGCCCGAAGACTTGATCAAATTCGGCCTCATTCCCGAATTTGTCGGCCGGCTGCCGGTCATGGGAGTGTTGCAGCAGCTCGATGAAAACGCACTGGTAGAAATTTTGACGCGTCCCAAGAACGCGATTGTGAAACAATACCAGCGGCTGTTCGAATTCGAGAATGTGCGTTTGAAGTTCAGCGATGAGGCCAACCGTGCGATTGCGCACCAGGCCATGGCCCGCAAGGTCGGAGCCCGCGGCTTGCGCATGATTCTCGAAGAGCTCATGCTGGAGCTGATGTATAGCCTTCCGAGCCAGAAGAAGGTCAAGGAGTTCGAGGTGACCCGCGAGATGGTGGAGAAGCGCAACGTCTCGCTGGCCATGGTGGAGAAAGCGGCAAGTTAGACCAGAGACGGGAGACCATGTTGTCGAACCCCAAGGAAAAATTCGAGAGCAAGAAGCTGCCCATGATGCCCATTCGGGACGTGGTCATCTTTCCTTATATGATGACGCCGTTCGTGGTGGGCCGGGAATCGAGCGTGCGCGCACTCGAAGAAGCTCTGGCCGCCGATAAGAAGATCTTTCTTGCCACGCAGCACGATGCCTCGATCGACGAACCCAAAGCGAACGACATCTTTCAGGTCGGCACCATCGTCAACATCGTGCAGAGCCTCAAGCTGCCCGACGGCAATATCAAAGTGCTGGTCGAAGGCATTGAACGCGGCAAAATTCTGCAGGTGATCGAAACCGAAGGCTTTCTCCAGGCCACCGTTCGCGTCGCCCGCTACGCCACCGAAACTACGCCGCAGATTGAAGCCGGCATGCAGCGCGTTACCGGCATGTTCGAGCAATACGTCAAGCTCTGCCAGTCACTCAACTACGAAACCATGATCGCCGCCGTGCGCATGGAAGATCCAGCCAAGCTGACCGACACCATCGCTGCCAATCTCCAGCTCTCGATCGAGGAAAAACAAGGACTGCTCGAGATCTTCGATCCTGCCGAGCGCTTGAACCGCATCGGCGACGTGCTCGATGTGGAGATCGAAAAGCTCAACATGGACCGCACCATCCAGTCGCGGGTGAAGCGACAGATGGAGAAGGCACAAAAGGAGTATTACCTCAACGAGAAAATCAAAGCCATTCAGAAAGAGCTCGGCCGCGGCGAGAAGAGCGAATTCGACGAACTGAAAAAGAAGGTCGAATCGGCGGGCATGCCGCAGGAAGTTCGCGACAAGGCGTTGCAGGAACTGAAAAAACTTGAAGCCATGCCGCCCATGTCGGCGGAATCGACCGTCTCACGCAACTACCTCGACTGGCTTTTGGCCGTCCCCTGGAAAAAAAGGTCGAAAGAAATCCGCAACATCTCGCGCGCCGAAAAAGTCCTGAACGAAGATCACTATGGCCTGGAGAAAATCAAGGAGCGCATTCTTGAATTTCTCGCCGTCCGCCAATTGGTGAAAAATCCCAAAGGTTCGATTCTCTGCTTCGTCGGACCTCCTGGCGTCGGTAAAACTTCGCTCGGCATGTCGATCGCCAAAGCCACCGGCCGCAAATTCGTGCGTATGTCGCTCGGCGGCGTGCGCGACGAAGCCGAGATCCGCGGCCATCGCCGCACCTACATCGGCGCGCTGCCCGGCCAGATCATCCAGATGATGAAAAAAGCCGGGACCAAGAATCCGGTGTTCATGCTTGACGAAGTCGACAAGATGTCGATGGACTTCCGCGGCGACCCCTCGGCGGCGCTGCTCGAAGTGCTCGATCCCGAACAGAACTATATGTTCGTCGACCACTACCTCGACGTTGAGTACGACCTGTCGCAGGTCTTTTTTATCGCCACAGCGAACGTCCTCCACACCATTCCTCCCGCGCTTCAGGATCGCATGGAAGTGCTGCGCCTGCACGGTTACACCGAGCCGGAAAAAGTCGAGATCGCCAAACAGTTCCTGGTAAAGAAACAGATGCTGCAGGCGGGTCTGACCGAAAAGAACGTTCAATTCCCCGATGAGGCGATCCGGCAGATCATTCGCGGCTTTACCCGTGAAGCCGGCGTACGCAACCTGGAACGCGAAATCGGCAACATCTGCCGCAAAGTGGCGCGCAAGGTGGTCAAGGAAGGCGCCAACTTCTCGGCCGCAATCCAGCCGGAAAATCTTGGCGACTTTCTCGGCGTGCTCAAGTTCCGCGATACGTTGGCGCACGAAAAAAGCGAAATCGGCCTGGTAACCGGTCTCGCCTGGACCGAAGTCGGAGGCTCAATTCTGAGCACCGAAGCCACCGTCGTCGACGGCAAAGGGAAACTCACTCTCACCGGCAAACTTGGCGACGTGATGCAGGAATCGGCGCAGGCGGCGATGTCTTACGTGCGCTCGCGAGCGGTGCGCCTTGGCCTGGCGCGCGATTTCTACCGCAATCTCGATATTCACGTGCACGTGCCCGAAGGTGCAATTCCAAAAGATGGGCCCTCGGCCGGCATCACCATCGCCACCGCGCTCGCCAGCGCGCTGAGCCGCATCCCGGTGCGCCGCGATCTCGCCATGACCGGCGAAATCACGCTGCGCGGGAAAGTCCTGCCCATCGGGGGTCTCAAAGAAAAACTTCTGGCTGCGCATCGTGCCGGATTATTTGAGGTGATCCTGCCGCAGGAAAACGAAAAAGATCTGGCCGAAGTGCCCGAGAACCTGCGCAACGCGATGAAGCTGCACTTCGTCGACAACATGGATCAGGTGCTGGCCGTCGCCATGGAAGGCCCGCTGCCGCAGATGCCCTCCGAAGCCGAAACCATGGCTCCCATCGCCACGCCGCCGCCCTCCCAGGAAATCCCCGAGGCGCGGCAATAACACCTAAAGTATCCGTTTAGCTTCCACCGGCGTTATAGGCTGTCAGCGAACTGCTGCCGCTGGAATTCGCCGCCGTAGACATAAACGTTCCCGCCCCGGCACCATCCTTCAATTTCCAGTGAAATTCGCCATGGCTCTCGCGCTCGGTCCCATCTTCGGTAAACGAAGCGTCGATGGAATCGCCCTTGATCGTACCTATGATCTTGATCGGGGTATGGGCCTTCCCCATTACTTCCCGCCCATTTTCGGTCGTCTTCTCTCCCGTTCCTCTGAAATTGCTCCCGTCCTGGATGAATTGCACAGTGTAGGTCAAGTCCATGTCTTTGAAATGCGAGTAAGAAGTGTCCACGGTGTGAGTTTCGATCGTCCAGGAACCGGTGATGTCGTGGCGCGGATTCGAAAGGTAATACTGCTTGATGGCAAGTGCGCCGCTAACCAGCGTAATGACGGTAACGAGCGCACCAACGATCGCGCTCCAGTTCAGTGTCCTCTCTTTGCCTTCGTTCATACTGCACCTCCTCCGGCAGCCCTTTTCATCGAGGAATATGAAACGCTGCCGCTCATCGTTCGATCTAGCCCATGTTCTTCCTTTCTCGGTACCTGCCCATCGTTTGCAAGTGGTCAGAAACGTTTTTCGTTTCTCCAAGACGCTGGCATCTTGAACCAGGTCGCCTTAAACGTCCATAGAGGCAGTCTGAAGCGGTCTGATTTAATCTGAAGAATCGTCGTCTCGTAGAATCATCGCCCAGCCCCGTCAGCAGCGTTCGCTAGCCGCCGGCAAATGCGGCCACTGCGGCGTCGCCTGGCCTTTTACTGCCCCGGTCGAGGAAGTGGCGCTAGAATTAGGTATGGATTCAAGCTCCGGCAGTTCCGTAGGCTTCACCCGGAAAGGATCCGCCGGCCTCATCGTTGCTATCGCGGTCGTCGTAATTCTGCTCGTCGCGCTGCCTGCCTACCGCTGGTTCTTCCTGATCAGCGTTCTCATCGGATTAGTCATCGCGGGCGGGCTCGCGCTCTGGCACAGACTGCATCCGATCAAAGAAGCGGAAGTAGAAAACAAACGGCCGCTCGGGCTTTAGGGTGCTGGTGGCTATTTCGGCTGGACTCGGCGTCGGTGTTCGAAGAAGGCGCGAGGGATTTTGAGGAAATAGGGTTGCTTTGACTACGCGGCGTCATCGGCTTCGCGAATGCGCTGCTCCGCTCAGGATGACAACCGCTCTCTCTGGCACGCTAATGCTGCGGCCTCCTCAAAAACAATTCATGCGGTTGCTACTTATTTTTTTCTGGTGACGCTTGCCTTGTGTGGTCTAACGCTGGAAACTGTGGGTTATGCGGATTCTGGCGCGATTCATGCTCTCAGCGACCGATGTCAAGCACTTCCCTGCTCCGGGAGTGCCGGAGGTCGCCTTTCTGGGACGGTCCAACGTCGGCAAATCAAGTGTGATTAATACGCTGGTGGGCAAGAAACTCGCCCGCACCAGCAGTACTCCCGGACGCACGCGAAGCATCAACTTCTATGAGGTGCGTAGGGCTGGCGAACCGCGCCCCGAGTTGCTGTTCGCCGATTTGCCGGGCTACGGCTACGCCAAGGTTTCGCGCGAAATCTCGGACGATTGGGCCCGGTTTGTAGATCCCTATCTCCACGAGCGCACGAGCCTCGCACTCTGTCTGGCGCTGGTCGATTCGAACATTTCTCCGCAGGCAAGCGACGGCCACTTGCTGGAATTTCTGGCGTCCGGCCGACGGCCGCACGTGATTGTGGCTACAAAGTGTGATCGGCTGTCGGGTAATCAGCTGCGCCAGGCAATGGATACACTCGGCCAGGCCTATGATGGTGTGCCTATCGTGCCGTTTTCGGCCAAGACCGGAGCCGGCAAAGACGAGCTTTGGCACCGGATTCGCTCCGCCGTGTCGCAGCCTTCCGCAGTTTAAAGTCTGTCTCGAAATTTGCCGATCCAATTGTTGGAGGGGCACGTGGACCCGCATATCCGTTCAGAAGAAACCGACTCGTTACATGAAGCAGGCAAAGACGACGACGCTGCGAATTATCTCCGCCGACTGCGTGCAACGGCGTCCGAAGGTCTGCCTGCCGCGGCAACCGCTGCGTGCGACGAAAAAACTCCGGCCGCTAAGGCAATTGACTGGAAAGAGCGGCGGCAGAGTCCGCGGTTGCGTTGCTCGGGCAGCGCGGAGTTTCGCGCCGAAGGCAGCGATGTGCGTATGTGGGGAACTATCACCGATGTCAGCCTGCATGGTTGCTATGTGGAGATGACGACCACGTTTCCCATCGACACGAAAGTGGAGCTTGTATTGAAGTCGTGCGGTATCCGAATCCAAACCTTGGGTACGGTCCGCGCCTCGTATCCTTCCCTGGGCATGGGCATCTGTTTTACTGACATCGAGCCTGCACAACACGCGAATCTGAAACAACTTCTAGCCGCACTGGGCGGACGCAGCATCTTTATCAGCGAGGCGAAGGCTCAGGAGAATGCCATCAAGGATATACCGCTTTTCGCCGACCCGAGAGCTGTCCTCGATGAGATCGCGGAGTTCTTTCGCCAGAATCAGCAGCTTTCCCGCGACGAGTTTCACAACATTGCCAAACGGCTTCATCGCTCCTGAGGCTTTCGAGCAGCGCATTCTGACAAGTAGCAGCCCGTCTTGGCTGGATCCAGAGAACCGGTTACTCCGGTCATGCGAGCCGGTAGCCAGTCCATCCATTATGATGGATCAATATGGCGAAATATCTCGTTACCGGCGCAGCCGGTTTCATCGGATCTTCGCTGGTACGCGCGCTCCTGGAGCGCGGCGCACAGGTTCGCGGTATCGATAACTTCTCTACCGGCCGCGTCGAGAACCTCGCGGAAGTGCTCGACAGGATAGACTTCCGGCAAGTCGACATTCTCGATCTGGAGGCCATGCACGAGGCCTGCGAAGGCGTCGATTATGTGCTCCACCAGGCGGCTATTCCATCGGTTCCGAAATCGCTCTTGGATCCGCTCGCCAGCAACGGCGCCAATGTCGACGGCACGGTCAACATACTTGTCGCCGCGCGCGACGCGAAAGTGAAACGCGTGGTGTATGCGGCTTCATCCTCGGCGTATGGCGACACCCCGATGCTGCCCAAGCATGAGGCCATGATTCCCAATCCCATTTCGCCCTACGCGGTCGCCAAACTCGCCAGCGAACTTTACATGGTTTCTTTTTACCGGTGTTATGGCCTCGAAACCGTCTGTCTGCGCTACTTCAATATTTTCGGCCCGCGTCAAGATCCTTCTTCTCCGTACTCCGGCGTGCTTGCCAAGTTCAGCATGCAGATGCTGCGCGGCGAGCAGCCCACGATTTTTGGAGATGGCGAGACCAGCCGCGATTTCACCTATATCGACAATGCCGTCTCCGCCAATCTGCTGGCTTGTGCAGCGCCGGCCGCGGAATGTACGGGGCGCGTCTTTAATTGCGCCACCGGCCGCCGCATAACGCTCAACGAAACCTTCAAAGCTTTGCAGCCACTAACGGGTTATAAAGGCAGCGCCAAATATGCTCCAGAGCGGGCCGGG
The DNA here is from genome assembly GCA_030038475.1 of Terriglobales bacterium. Lineage (GTDB taxonomy): Bacteria > Acidobacteriota > Terriglobia > Terriglobales > Acidobacteriaceae > Acidiflorens. The sequence continues at coordinate 9,955 of JASHOU010000197.1, forward strand.
GACATCAAGCATTCGCTCGCCGACATCACGCTGGCGCAAAAGCACTTAGGATACAAAGTTCTGGTGAATTTCGAAGACGGCCTGCGCCGTACAGTGGAGTGGTACAAGACTCAGAATCAGCCGGTTAGAGCCTGAACTTCAAGTTGGACGCGAAGACCTCGAACTGTGCGTTTCCAATTACCGAGTTACTACGAAGCGGGGCGCTGAATATCCGCTACAGAAGCGGGGCTCGAACGCTTTGCCTCTTGCCAGGCTATGAGTTCGTGCAGGCTATATCGGAACGGACCGTAGGCGCGAAATGCCTTCTCGTCGAAGAGCCTTTTCGCGCCGCAGGCAAGACAAACCTGGTAGGAATAGTTCTGCGCGCGAACCGGCCAACTCATCTTACTGTGCCAGCAGCCGCGGAACGCCACTACGACTAGTCCTGCGAGACTGGTTGCCAACACGCCGAGCGGCCACCACCAGCGGAATTTCCTCCGTTTTTCCGGCTCTCTTTCTTCGACTGCTTTCGTCATCCGATCTTTCATCGTCCGATCTCTGAGACTCGGTTAGAGCTGTTTCCACGATAAGACGAATCAAGCGCGAGCGCAAATCTGAAGGGTCGTAGCTCGATCCCTTCCCCTGCGCCAGCCCATCGTCCGCTCACACAAGATGCCGCAACAGGACGTGTACTAACGGACATTGCCGTACCGCCCGAAAGACTTTACGCTCGCAATTGCAGTAGGGGTCGTGGTCGCTGGCTCGCCAAGGTCAGGGCCGCAGCTTCTAACCCGACTCTGCCGATGGAACCAAGAGCGGCAATGAGCCTTCCGGCAAGCCCCGGATACGATGAACACAGGGTTTTGCGGGTACTGACCGCGCAAGCATGAGCACCATTCCAACCCGAATTGCCTTGGACGAGGCCGAGCAGAGCTCTCCTTTGCAGGAGGGTAACCGCGTCCTCGAGTCGATTGCGCAGCGGGAGGCGCTGCCGGCGCTGCTCGCCTTCACCGATCTGCATGAGCGCATTCGCATCCGCCGCATGGCCAATTCCCGCGCTCTGCATCGCGATTTGTTCGAAACCGAACGCTTCATCCTCGATGAAGTTTTGCAGCTGATTTGCGACCGCGTACAGGCCATCACCCAGGTCGATGGCATTGTCATTGCGCTCGTGGAAGAATCCGCGGATGAATCGTCGGCCAGAATACCCGAATTGGCATGCCGGGCCTCGGCTGGACCGCTTGCCTTGGAACGTGGCATTCGCCTAATTAGCGAATCGGAATTCTTGCAGGGCTGCCTGCAATCGGGCCGCATTCTTCGCTGCGACGACTGTCAGCTCGATGCTCGCGTGGAACTCGACTTCGCGCACGCCATAGGAGCTCGGTCGACGGTGCTCGTCCCGCTCCGTGGGCGCAGCGAACAACTGGGCGTGTTGCAGGCGTTTTCCATGACGCCGTGGACTTTCAGCGACCACGACATTCGCTGTTTCGATTTGTTCGCGGAACTGGTTCTTTCCGCTCTGAAACCCGAGGATCAGGATCGCCGTATCCACTGGCTGACCGGCGTGGCAAGCGATGTTTTACTCGCGAAACCGGCGGAACAGAACTCTGACATAATTGGCGTTGTTTCGGTGGATGGCGCTGGCGAGACGGCCAATCCTTCGCAAGAGCTCGCACCTTCGCCGGAGTTCGCGTCTTTGCATGCCGAGTGCCCGACTCCTGCTCTTATGGCGCACGGTGAAATCGGAGCGGCTGCACCCGCAGAGACGGCAGGCGAAGCTGCCGCGGTTGAGATCCCAGGCACGGAGTCTGCTATCGATCCGGTTCCCTCCACTTTGGACTCGGAACTGGCCACGGCTTGTTTGCAGGTAATGGCGCCAGCTCCGCAACCGGCCCAGGATCAAACAGCCCAGGATGAAGTCCTGGAAGTGCTGGCGCAAACCCTCGCAATCCCCGCCGACGACGCCAGCGACGGCTCGACGGAGCCTAGCCTTGTTGAAGAAAGGATAGCGGTCGACGACTGGACGACTCGCTCTGAGCTGCCCGCATTCCTGGCCGCTCCATGCTTGTCTGTTTCCAGCGGCTCGCGTCCGGCCCTCAATGTAATGATGGGCTTGGTCGCAGTGGCCGCTTTGTTTTCGGCAGGCGCATGGTGGGGGATGCAGGCTCATGGCAAAACCGCAGTGAGCAAAACAGGAATAAGGTCAACACTCATGGGTGCCGCACCGCGATCGGTAACCACTCCCGCGCCCCCAGCCGACGTTCTCTCTCCGGCAATGTCCGACACTCTGATGAACACGCAGCAGCCCGATTCCGAGTCAGGGCCTCTCACAGCCATAGCCGAAGACAAGCTGGCAGCGCTGCCGAAAATCACCGGCGTGCGCCATTGGTCCTCCTCGATGGCAAGCACAGTCGTGATCGACATGGCAGACAACGTTCCTTACGAAGTGCATCGCTTGATGGCGCCCGAGCGCATCTACTTCGACCTTCACGACACGGTCCTGTCTCCCGATCTGCAGGGAAAGACCATGGACGTGGGCGATGCTCTGCTCACCCGTGTGCGCGTGGCGCAGCCGGTGGCTGGCCTGACGCGAGTGGTGCTTGATACCAAAGATGGATCGAATTTCTCCGTCAGCATGGAATCAAATCCCTATCGGCTGGTGGTTGAGCTGCGCGGCAATGAGAAACCTTTAGCTGCGCGCACGGTTCCAAGCGCCATTTCCAACTGGGATTCGGCTTCCGCGAATATGACCGTCTCATCGCCTACGCAATCTCTGCCGGCCAGAACTTTGCCAACCACGGCTCTGCCGACAAACGTTTTGCCGGCCAGGGGCGGCAAATTTCGCATCGTGCTCGATGCCGGTCATGGCGGCTGGGATTTGGGCACGGTCGGACAACAGGGACTGGTGGAAAAGGATCTCGTGCTGGATGTAACACAGCGCCTGGGCAAGCTGCTCGCGTCGCGATTGGGATCGGAAGTGGTCTTCACCCGCACCAACGACACCTATCTGCCGCTTGAACAGCGCGCTGACATTGCCAATCAGGCACAGGCCGATCTGTTCGTCTCCATTCATGCCAACTACAGCAGTTCGGCTTCCGCGCGCGGAGTCGAGACCTACTACACGAATCTGTTTTCGGCTCCGGGCTCGCGCGAGGTGGAAAAGCATGACGATGGCACTTTCACCCAACCGACTCCGGTATCGCTTTCTGCTGAGGGATTGCACGAAAAAATCGAGGAGTCGCAACGGCTTGCAAACTCCGTGCAGCGCTCCTTATACGCAACGCTCGCCGCGGGCAGCCCCGACATTCGCAATCGCGGCATCAAAAGCTCCGCGTTTGCCGTGCTCACCGGCACGACCATGCCCGCAATCCTGACCGAGATTTCCTTCGTCAGCAGCCCTGCGGACGAGCACAAGCTGCAAAGTGCCGCCTATCGTCAGCAAATCGCCGAAGCGCTTTATCAGGGCATCGCGCGCTACCAGCAGTCGTCCCCGCGCACCAGAGTTGCTCAACTGCAAAAACCCATCGCAAGGTAGTGTAAAGCGGACACTCCTGTCCGCTGCCTTTGACGATTCCTGTCCTCATGGCGCCACCGGCTGCGCATTCCGCAGCGCTTCATCCAATGGCTGGTTGCTCGGTATGTTTTGTTCCACCACGCGCCAGCCGTCATCATAACAACGAAACGCGACGGTCGATTTGTAGCGCACTCCGCTGTCGTAGAGCGCCGCGCCAACTGGGTTCAAAGAAACCCAGTGCCACGCAAACTCGACATTGGCGAAGTTGCCGGCCTTGCTGATTCCGGAAATCCCAAGAAGCTCGCGGCGCGCAACCTGAATTGCCATAGGGCCGTTATTGGGAAGCGCGTTCGAGATCAGGGGCCGAATCGTGCCCACTCCGAGCGGCGAGAGCGCGACATCCCAGCAGGGCGGAGGATCGACTCCGGGAGGACATTTTTCTTCGCTGCCGATGATCCAGCCGTGGCGCTGCAGGACCATGGAGTCGGGAGAATTGAAATCCTTGTTGGAAACGATGCCACTGCGAAGCCAGAAAACCTGCGGAGTTTTGAAGGCGTCGGAGGCAGAGATCAGATCGGCAGCGAGCCGGCGAGTTAGGAAGTCGCGTGGTGAACAGGCGACTTGCAGACACAACACGATCGGCACCGCCTGCAGCAATAGTCTTACCGTGCGCATGAATCTTTTGTCTTTCTGCAATTATTGTTGCGGGAGGATTTTAACCAACTGCGCGCGCCTGCGGGGCAGAAAAGGCGAAGCGGCGATCTGGCCGTCGAATTTCTTCGACCACCGCCCTGGAACCGGTGTGCGGCAAGACGGGCAAGCGCCATCGGCGCTCAACTTGTACTTCCGAATCGAATATCCGTATCGCTCGATCAGCAGTTGCCCGCAACCATGGCAACGAGTATCTTCCAACGATCCAACCTGCAACGACTCGACCTGGCCAGGCAAATTGCCGGCATAAATGTAGCGTAATCCAGCGTCGCGGCCGATGGCAGCCGCGCGCAGCAAATCCTCCGGACGCGTATCGGCGGGCGAAGTCATTTTGTAATCCTGATGAAACGCCGTAACGTGCCACGGGATGTCGACGGAAACACCGGCAAGAAACGCGGTAAGTTGGCGCAGTTCGTCGTCGCTGTCGTTGAATCCGGGAATCAGCAAGGTAACGATTTCCAGCCAGATACCCATTTTGTGTAAAGCGCGAATGGTGTCGAGAATCGGCTGCAGTCGTCCGCCAAGCTTGCGATAGTGATGATCGTCGAAACTCTTGAGGTCAACCTTGTAGAGATCGATCCAGGGGTGGAGATAGTTGAGCACCTGTGGAGTACCGTTGCCATTCGAAACAAAAGCGGTGAGCAATCCCTCCTCACGAGCCTCGCGGAAAACGGCAACTGCCCATTCACTGGTAATGAGCGGCTCGTTGTACGTACTGACCAGAACCTTTGCGCCCTGAGCCAGCGCGTCTTTGACGAGCGTTTCCGGCTCGACCTCGAGCTGCGGAGAAACCGCGTTCGGATCGCGCAGCGCTTGCGAAGTGACCCAATTCTGGCAATACACGCAGTGCAGATCGCAGCCCAGCATTCCGAAGCTGTAGGCGAGCGCTCCGGGGTAAGCGTGAAAAAACGGCTTCTTTTCGATCGGGTCGCACTGCACTCCGGCGACATAACCCCACGGAACGTAGAGCTTTCCGCCGCGATTGAAGCGGACCTTGCAGACCCCGGGCTGTCCCTCGGGAATTGGGCAGCAATGCCCGCAGGAGTAACAGCGGATGCGATTGCGATCCAGCGTCTCCCAGAGAACGGGGTCAGCTTCGCGGACCCGCTCCTCCGCCGTCAATATGTCATGCAGCGTGGTCACTACCTACATTGTACGGCTGGTTGAGCGCTATGTAGGCACTTCAGACCGGGGTGCGCACGCCTCGCGGGTCGCTGGCAGCAATCGTCAATGGGATGCGGGCCGCTGCCGTCAGGCAGCGCCAAATTCAATGCCTCTGCGCTCGCGTCCCAGCGCCACCACCACTCCGGCCAAGGTGAACACAACAAGCGCGGTCAGCGCCATGGCATTCGCGTAGCGAGTATGCTCCGCCATGACCGCCTCGATATATCCGACCGAGCCGGCCAAAAGCACGCCGCACTGATAAGCGAACCCAGGTAGAAAACCGCGCACCGAATCCGGCGATAACTCCGACAAATGCGCCGGAATGATTCCCCACGCCCCCTGTACCATGAACTGAATCAAAAATGCTCCCGCAATCAGCAACGGCAGCGACGGCGCATAGGCCCACAGCGGAATACACGCAATCGCGCAGACGAATGCGGCAATCATGGAGCGGCGTCGTCCGAATCGGTCGGAGAGCAATCCGACGAGCGTGCCTCCGCAGATCGCTCCCACCATCGAAATTGCCGTGATGGCCGCGCGTTCGGTGGGCTTCATGCCCCACTGGCGCTGCAGAAACGTTGGAAACATATCCTGCGTGCCGTGCGAAGTAAAGTTCATCATCATCATCAGCAGCGTCAGATAGAGAAACAATTTCCAGTGAGAAAGAATTTCGCGTCCCAGGTCGCTCCAGTTCGGATGACAAGTTTTCCGCCACACTTCTGACTCCTTCACCCGGAATCGCACGAAAAGCCCGAGCAGCGCGGGCAATCCGCCGATAAAAAACATGGGCCGCCATCCCCAGCGAGGAAAAACAAAAAAGAAACAGCCTGCCGCCAGCAAATAACCGAGAGCATAACCCTGCTGCAGGATTCCCGAAAGAAACCCGCGCAACCGCGGCGGAACTTTTTCCATCGCGAGCGACGCGCCCACGCCCCACTCTCCACCCATGCCAATGCCGAAAAGCGCGCGCAGCACCAGAAATGTGACGAAACTGTGAGCAAAGCCGGTTGCCACTTCGACCGCGGAGTAGAAAACCAGATCGAGCATGAGCGGGATGCGGCGTCCGTATCGATCGGCCATCAATCCAAAAATGAACGCGCCCACTGGACGAAAGGCCAGCGTCAACGTGATGGAAAAAGCAATCTCTTTGTCGGCACGGTGAAACTCCT
>JASHOU010000198.1 GCA_030038475.1 Terriglobales bacterium
GGATCAATCGGGTCAACCCGCCGGCCAAGCCAGCGGACGCCAAGTGCGAGACGCAAACTCCTCGCTCAGATTTCTGGTCCAACTATCTGGATGGGCTTCTCCTGGTGAGCGTGACGCCGGGACTCCCGATCACTATGGCGATATTCGGATTCAGCCTTCTGCTGCTCACGTGGGCCGTGCTTCCGTCGGTCGTTTTCGAAGTGGAGCCTGAGTGGACCAAGAATGCGGCAAGCAATCGCATCCGCTCGTTGGGAGTATGGTTATCGCGAGGTCTCGACAACACCGCGGTTCTTACACGATTGCTCTGGATCGCGATTGTGCCCGTACCCCTATTCTTTTTTGGGTGGGACTGGCACGCATTGCACCACAATATCCCGTTGTGGGAGACTCGTGCCCTGGATTACGCTGGCAAATTCACGTTACCGCTGATCCAGACCCCGGGATTGGTTCTGGCTGTTTCAGGCGCGGCGGTGTTCGGCTTTATTTTGAAATATCTCACTACCGTGCTCGACACGATTCTTGACGTTGACAACTACTTGCGCACGTCTCCAGTGGAGGGAACTCCCCGCGCACTGATCGCCGAGCGCTGCACCTCGCTGCTCCGCTACATCGCCGCGTATCGTGACGATCACGACCGGTCGTATACGAAAGTGATCGTTGTTGCCCATAGCCTGGGTTCGATGGTGACCACCGATCTGCTGCGCTATCTGGAGCGCTCCGCAAAAGATAGCCCCGACCCTGACCTCACGCCTTATGGGTTCCGCGAAGAGCCAGGAGTGCCACGGAAACTTCCGATTTGCGTCTTTTCTATGGGAAGCCCTTTACGGCAGTTGCTCAATCGTTTTTTCCCGCATTTGTATTGGTGGGTTTCCGATATTCCGGACAACTCCCTTGCCGATCTTGGCCCGCCGCTTGCTCCTCCAATAGAGATCAAGGAACCTCTTCCCAAAAGTAACAAGCCCGAGGACCAAAGGCCTCTCCCCAGGGGCGACGAGATGAATGTGACGCACTGGTGCAACGCCTATCGCAGTGGCGATTACGTGGGGCGTTCTCTGTGGGTCGGTCACTGGCTAGATCGCAACAGCACAGGCGCAGCGACGAAGGATCCTGACATCGCTCACACAGTCGTGCCGCCATTTTGCAGTGAGATGTGCATCGGGCTGGGCGCGCACACCCACTATTGGGATCGCAGTGCCCCAGAGATTGCAAAACGCCTAGATGAATTGATCACAAATCCCTGAGAAAGGCGGCTCCGGAACTCAACCACGAGTCCCAGCCTTTGGTCCCACCTCTCAATTCTCTTGGATCACGATTGCGGCGGCTGGCGGGCAATTCCTCATGGAGCTGGCCGCCGGTCGGGGGGATGGAACTGGTTACCGACGTTCATTGCCCCGGTGGTGCGGCGAAACCTATAATTTCTTATTCGTTTTCATCTACTTCGCACGGGGAGTTCATGTCGTCGGAGGCCGCGGGCACGTCCTCAATCCGCCTGTCGCAAGAGCTGACCATCTTTCATGATGTCGCCAAGGCGCTGACATCGTCGCTCAACCTGGATTCGATCCTGCAAACGATCATGGAGAAAATGGCGGAATATTTCCGTCCGGATACCTGGTCGCTGCTGATGGTGGATGAAGAAAAAGATGAGCTGTATTTCGCCATCGCGGTGGGCGCGGCGGCGGAAGTGCTATCGAAAGCCCGGCTTAAAGTGGGGGAAGGAATTGCCGGGTGGGTGGCGCGGCACGGGCAGGCGTTGATTGTGCCCGATGTGCAGAACGATCCACGGTTTTCATCGCGACTGGACGATATGACGCGGCTGCGGACACAATCAGTCATCTGCGTGCCGCTGCGCTCGAAACATCGCGTTCTGGGCGTGATCCAGTTGGTCAACGCGAATGTGGAAATGAGCGAGCAGGAGATATTTTTTCTGCAGGCGTTGTGCGATTACGCGGCGATTGCCATCGAGAACGCGCGGGCGGTCGAGAAGATTCAGGAACTGACCATCACTGACGATTGCACCGGTCTGTTCAACGCCCGCCATCTACATAAGACGCTGGAAGCCGAGGCCTACCGCTCGGCGCGCTTCGGCTATCAGTTCAGCGTGATCTTTATCGATCTCGACCACTTCAAGGCGGTCAACGACACGCACGGACACCTGGTCGGCAGCCGGTTGCTGGCTGAGGTTGGCTACCTCATTAAGGCGCAGTTGCGGCTGATCGATTTTGCATTCCGCTACGGAGGCGACGAGTTCGTCGTGCTGTTGCCGCAGACCACCAAAGACCAGGCTGTAGTTGTGGCGAAGCGCTTGCAGGACTCGCTGCGCATGGGACTTTTCTGCACCGAACAGGGGTTGAATTTAGCGGTACGCGCGAGTATGGGACTGGCGACGTTTCCGCACGATGCGCAGACGCCGCACGACATCATTCGCCAGGCGGACGAGATGATGTACGTGGTCAAGAATACGACGCGGGATAATATTGGCGTTGCGTCACGCGGCGTGATGGAGACGTAGAAAAGCAGGTCTCCGGTTTTAGGTGTCAGGTCTCAGGAAGGCGCGTTGCGGGGCTTTGCCCCGCCGGACAGCCGAGGGCGGCTGTCCCCACGAGCTATTGCTTATCGCGTTGTTTTAGCTGCGGGGTCTGGTCGGGCTTCGCTTGGGCGTCAGGTGGCTGCGGTTTCCAGACAAAGGCGTTGGCCGGCGCGGCGGAGTTCACGCCGAAATCCCACACATAAATGTTCATGCCCTCTTTGCCGAGCATTTCAGCGACCGCGTATTCGCCGGTGGCGAGCGGCTCGGTGGGAGTGAGTTTGACCCAGCCTCCGGTCAGGGTAGTGGCCGTGGTTGCCACAAGGCGCTCGTCGGTCTTCATATTTCCGTTTACCGCGATCTTGACTGCTCCGGCGGTGCGCTTGTTGCCTTTGACCTCGACACGAATGATCTTGTAGCGTTCGGTGAGCGCGAGCGGCTGCGGCTCGCCGGTTGCGGCCTGCGCAGTTGCGGGCGCGCCATTTTCAGCGTCGAGGTTGATATAGACCGAAGGCACGGTGGTGTGAGACTGAACCTTGGCATGGGCTCCGGGCAGTTCGATGGATTGCTTGGCGCCGGCGAGCGGATTGACTACCGATCGAAGAATGTTGAGCTTCGTGCTTTTGTCGAGATCGCTGCCCGATTGCTGCACTTCGGCCAGTTGCGGCTGATTCTCGTAGGTGTCGAGAATGAATACTCCGCCTTCGTCGGGCAGATGCAAACCGGGCACGACCTCGGGTGAACGGGCCAGTTCGGCCTGGCGTTCGGCTTCGAGTTCCTTATCGAGTTCGACGGCTTCCGGGCTGGGACCGCCCTGTTGCAGACCCTGCTGGAATTTATCGGTGGCATCCCAATCGACCAGCGATTTCGGAACCTCCTCCCACTCGCCACGCTCGGCGCTGAAATAGCGGACGCGGTCGCCATGAATCTCATATTTGGTGATGGCCTGGTAAGTACCGTCTTTGAGAATGAGGCGCTGGGCCAGAGTTTGGGCGAGCGAGAAGGCGGAAAAAAAGACGTACAGCGTCGCCAACGCTGCGATCGAGCGGAGGGTCGCTGCGAAAGGCGCGCGCTCGCTGGGGGCGGGAGATTTCATATCGCGAACAATTATCTGCCCCTGGTGCTATTACTGCAAAATTGGATGCGGAATGTGCGCTAACCTCGCCGAGTCCCACGTTTCGAAAACCGCGAAACGTGGGCACCCTTTCTTTGTGCGGCCCCGACCATGAGGCTTCCGGCAAGGATTGGGGCTGACGGCTGAAAGCTGATATCTGAGGGCTGGTTTTCCACATTCCCATCCGCTGCGAGTTCTGGCATAATTGATTGTGCACCCCAACCTCTACCTGAGCGCACATGGAAAACATGCGCGCCGGGGACTCCGCAAGCATAAATTTTCAATCAAAATCAGAGCGAGGAAGCGATGTCGGCAAAGTACATCTTCGTAACCGGCGGTGTGGTGTCTTCGTTAGGCAAGGGATTGGCGGCCGCTTCGATCGGATGCCTGCTCGAAAGCCGCGGCCTGAAAGTCAACCTGATGAAGTTCGATCCGTACCTGAACGTCGATCCGGGGACGATGTCGCCGTTTCAGCACGGCGAAGTTTTCGTCACCGATGACGGCGCGGAAACCGATCTCGATCTCGGCCACTACGAACGCTTCACCCACGCCAAACTTTCTCGCGATAACAACTGGACGACAGGACGACTCTACGAGCAGATCATCGCCAAAGAGCGGCGCGGCGATTATTTGGGGAAAACGGTGCAGGTGATTCCGCACGTTACCAACGAGATCAAGGCAGCGGCGAAAAAAGTGGCGCAGGATGTGGACGTGGCGCTGATCGAAATCGGCGGCACGGTCGGCGATATCGAATCGCTGCCGTTTATCGAGGCGATTCGCCAGATGCGGCAGGAGGCGGGCCGCGACAACACATTATTTGTGCATGTGACGCTGGTGCCGTTCATTGCTGCGGCGCAGGAATTGAAGACCAAGCCGACGCAGCACTCGGTGAAAGAGCTGCTGAGCGCCGGAATTCAGCCGGATATCCTGCTCTGCCGCACCGACCGTTTTCTTCCCAAAGAAATCAAGTCGAAGATTGCGCTCTTCTGCAATGTCGAAGAAGAAGCGGTGATCACGGCGAAAGATGTTGCGTCGATCTACGAAGTGCCGCTGGTTTTCGCGCACGAAGAAGTGGATACGCTGGTGCTGCGCCGCTTGCATTTGGAGGCCAAAGAACGCGATCTTTCCAAGTGGAACGATCTGGTGCACCGTGTTTATAACCCGAAGGATGTGGTCAGGATTGGCATCGTCGGAAAGTATGTTGAGTATGAAGATAGTTATAAGTCGCTGAAAGAGGCGTTAGTGCATGGAGCACTGGCGCATAATTTGAAACTGGAAGCGAACTGGATTGAGGCCGAGGGATTGGAAAGCGCCGATAAGTCCGACACAAGTTATGAAGCGCAGTTAGAAGAGTATGACGGATTGCTGGTGCCCGGAGGGTTTGGCAAACGCGGCATCGAGGGCATGTTGCGCGCGATTCAATATGCGCGTGAAAAGCACGTGCCGTATTTTGGAATCTGCCTGGGTATGCAAACCGCCTGCATCGAATTTGCGCGCAACGTTTGCGGATTGGCGGATGCGAATTCGAGCGAGTTCGATCCGGCGACTCCGCATCGCGTGATTTACAAGCTGCGCGAGTTGCGTGGCGTCGAAGAGTTAGGCGGGACGATGCGGCTGGGCGCGTGGCCGTGCAAGATCGAGCCGGGCACGCTGGCCTACAAAGTCTATGGACAGACGGAGATCAGCGAGCGGCATCGGCATCGGTATGAGTTCAATCGCGAGTATGAGGAGACGATGGTTGCCGGGGGGCTGCGACTTTCGGGATCGACTCCGGATGGGACTTATGTAGAGATTGTCGAGATTCCTGGCCATCCTTACTTCATCGGATGCCAGTTCCACCCCGAATTCAAGTCGAAGCCGCTGGAGCCGCATCCGCTGTTCAGGGAATTTATTGGCGCATCCTACGCCCATGGCCGGAAGCGAAGAGAGCACAGGGAAGCCGCGGAAGTGGAGATGTTTTTAAGGCCGGAGCGGGTGGGACAGAGATAGAATCGGGTCATCGGGTGATCTGGTGATCGAAAAGCATATGGGTTGCGATGGCCCGATCTCCCGATGACCCGATCCCCGATGACTCTGTCTTTCCAAATCGATAATGTGCGCGTGGGCGCGGGAGGCTTGTTCCTGATCGCCGGGCCGTGCGTGATCGAGAGCGAAGATCACGCTTTGCGCATGGCGGAGATCATCAAAGGTGTGACGCGCTCGCTGAATTTCCCCTTCATTTTCAAGGCGTCGTACGACAAGGCCAACCGCACTTCTATCCGCAGCTTTCGCGGGCCGGGAATGAAAGAAGGCCTGCGCATTCTGCGGAAGGTCAAGGATGAAGTACACATTCCGGTGCTGACCGATGTGCATGAGAGCGGCGACGTGGCAGCGGTTGCCGAGGTCGTCGATGTCTTGCAAATCCCCGCGTTCCTCTGCCGGCAGACCGATCTGGTTGTAGCGGCTGCGCTGAGCGGGCGTCCGGTGAATATCAAGAAAGGCCAGTTTGTTTCGCCGTGGGACATGAAGCACGCGCTCGCGAAATGCCGCGAGGCGGGTAACAGCCAGGTTTTTGTGACCGAGCGCGGATCGAGTTTTGGCTATAACAATCTGGTTGTCGATATGCGGTCGCTCGCTGTCATGCGGCGATTTGCGCCGGTAGTCTTTGATGCGACGCATTCGGTGCAACTGCCCTCGGCGTCGCATGGGGATGAGGATCAGCCTGCGGTCAGCGGAGGGCAGCCGGAATTTATTCCGGTGCTGGCGCGGGCGGCTGTGGCGGCGGGCGTGGATGGTGTGTTTCTGGAAGTTCACGATAATCCCAAAGAAGCGAAGAGCGACGGCGCAAACGCGCTCGACACGCGGCATCTGCGCGGCGTGCTGAAGGAATTGCAGGCCGTGCAAAAAGCGCTCGACACGGCACACGCGACTCCGTAGTGAACCAGCCAATATTTGAATCAGCCAGTATCGAAGAATGCGGGGCTTTGCCACGCGGACAGCCGAGGGCGGCTGTCCCTACCCGAAACCGAATCGCGTTGACCGAGCGTTATGTCTTCCGTGTAGTACTCTCGTAACCCCTTTGTCCATTGAGGATTACACAAGTATTACAAAGCAACGAGCCAAGTCTTGGTATCGTCTTTTTCGGACTTCACCACAACCAGCTGAAAGAAATCCAGGGAGAAAGAACGATCCATGGGCAAGACAACTCTCGAAATCAACGGGGTTGAAATCAACGGCCTCGAAGCTACCAGCCAAAAACTCACCAGCCAGCCAAGCCACGCGATTGAGGAACTTGTCAATCGCAAGGCGCGGGCGAACCGCGACGGGTTCAACTGGATCACCGCGACGGCCATGTTTATTTTTCATGCGGGAGCGATCGCGGCGTTGTTCTTCTTTACGTGGAAGGCATTTTTTGTCGCCGCGTTTTTGTGGTGGGTGTCGGGCAGCCTGGGCATTGGCATGGCGTATCACCGGCTGCTGACGCATCGCGGATATAAAACGCCGAAGTGGGTCGAATACTTCCTTACCTGGTGCGCGACGCTGGCGCTCGAGGGCGGGCCGATTTTCTGGGTGGCAACTCACCGCATTCATCATCAATACTCGGACGAGGAGGGCGATCCGCATTCGCCGATTGACGGCAAGTGGTGGTCGCACATGGGATGGATCCTGATGGGCAAGTCGATGCATCACGACACGACGACCCTGGCCCGTTATGTTCCGGATTTGACGAAAGACAAATTCCATGTGTGGATGACCAAGTATCACTGGACCTCGAATATCATCGTCGGCGTTCCGCTGCTTGCCATCGGCGGACTGCCGTGGCTGCTGTGGGGAGTGTTTGCGCGCGTGGTCATTGGGCTGCATTCGACCTGGATGGTCAATTCGGTCACGCACATCTGGGGTTCGCGACGCTTTGCCACCCGCGATCTTTCGACTAACAATTTTCTGGTTGCGCTGTTTACCTTTGGCGAAGGCTGGCATAACAATCACCATGCGCATCCGGTTTCCGCGCGTCATGGAATCGCTTGGTACGAGATTGACCTCAACTGGTACGGCATTTGGGCGCTGAAAAAACTGGGACTGGCGCGGCATGTCTACAAAGTGGAGATCGACAAGCTCCCTCCTAAGCCCGCGCTTACTCGGGATGTAAAGGCAGCGGCGGTGATGGCGGCTGCGGCGGGGAATGATTAGCGCAGGTCTCAGGTGTCAGGTCTCAGGAAAAGCTCTCGCAGCGAGCTACAATGGCTCGCGTCGAGAGCTTTTTGCGTTGATCGCCTGATTTCAGGGATTACCGTCTTCGATCTTCCGCGAGATACAGAAGAAGAGCCGCCCAGACATCGGGCGGCTCATTTGTAATCTCAGCTCGGCAAAGAGCAGTTTGCTCTTCGTCGAGGTCTATTGCACGAGCTGCCTCACCCTTCCGGAGCTGCCTTTGAGAAAGCCGCCCCCAGCGTAGGTGGCTTTGATGACGTACACATCTGCCTTCGAGAAGGATGTGGTCAAGGTTGCGACGCCGTCTGTGGTTGTGCCCGTCCCAATCTCAAACTTGCCCCGGTAAAACGTGACTGCAGAGCCGTTGGGAACGGACCTGCTTGAAACAACCGTGGCCGTGAACTGCACCGGCTGGTTCACCTGTGACGGGTTGGGCGACGAGGTGACGGTGGTAGCACTTAGGGACTGCGTAAGGTTCAGCAACACCCCCGCAGAACTGGAATTCCCGTTGTAATTCCCGTTGGTGACCACGACGTCGGGCCTTCCGTCGCCATTCACATCCCCGATGGCGACAGAATCGGCATAGGTTCCGCCGGAGTTGCACCGGCGGGGTGCCTGAAAGGTCCCGTCGCCGTTGCCCAGATAAATCCGAACTACGCCGTCGCCTTTGGCACGATCACTGCACGCCCCGCCGCAATCGGCCACGATCAGGTCCGGCTTGCCATCGCCATTCACGTCCCCGATCACGACCGAGTCGGCTCCCCATCCCGATTTGTAGAGAACTGCTGCTTGGAAGGTGCCGTCACCGTTACCCAACAGCACGCTGATGCTTCCCTTCGCGGCGTCGTTCGCCACGACCAGATCCGGCTTGCCGTCGCCGTTCAAGTCCCCTACCGCGATCGATGCGGCGAACGACGAGCCGGTGCTGTAGGTGACCGCCGGCTGGAAAGTGCCGTCGCCGTTACCCAACAGTACGCCCACCGCACTACCGCTGCCGCTAGGGGCATAGGAGTTGGCCGCGACCAGATCCAGATAGCCGTCGCCGTTCACGTCCGCGACCGCCACTGATTCGGGATATAATCCACCCGAGGCGTAGGTGACGACCGGCTGGAATGTGCCGTCGCCATTGTTCAACAGTACGCCCAGCGAGTCGAAGTTGTTGGCAACGACCACGTCTGGTTTGCCGTCGCCGTTCACGTCCGCAATCACGACTGAGTCGGGCCATCCTCCACCCGAGTAGTAGGTGACGGCCGGCTGGAAGGTTCCATCGCCGTTGCCCAGCAGCACGCCGATCGAGTTTGAGTCCGCATTGGCCACCACCAGGTCGGCCTGGCCGTCACCATTCACGTCCCCGACCGCGACCGAGTACGCGAGGTACCCGCCGGTGCTGTAGGTGACCGCTGGCTGGAAGGTGCCGTTGCCGTTGCCCAGCAGCACGCCCACGAAGTCCCCGCCGGCTACGACCAGATCCAGAACTCCGTCGCCCTTCAGGTCCCCGAGCGCGACCGACTGGGGTTCCCCCATTCCCGGGTAGTACGTCACGGCGGGGGCAAATTTTATCGCAGACACTTGAGGCGCCTGCGGGGCTCCGCCCTGCTGCGCCGAAACGGCTGCATTTTGAGCGGACCGCCAATCCGCAATCGGAGCTTGCGCCAGCACGGCGGCCGCGATCAAGAGAATCAGAATTGCGATAAACGGAACAACAACACTGAGAGAATAATTACGACTGAACTTGCGCGTCATACACTACCTCCTTCAAGGATGGAAGCGGGGGGCTCTGGCCGAGGGCGATGCTTGATGATCTATCCTTGATGAGCGATCGTTCCGCTAACCGCAGCTACCAGCGTTCTGGTCGCGATCCGCCAAGCCCAGAACTAATCGTCACGGACAAAGTAATTGCTAAAAGGGGCCCGACGTTCAAAGCTCTCGTCTCGGGGGGTGTGCTCACGGCGGTGGGGCCTGCTCTTCGGGGAGACGGGACGTATTCATGCCAGCACGAAAGAGCGCTTCCTGTCAGTGAAGTAAGTCACATCTTGATGTGCGGTGATGGCCGAGAAGGTCCGGGTGGACGTTAACCCGACACCAAAATCGTGATCCTCGCGCATTACCCTGGTAGTGTCTCAATTGAAATTAAGGCGCTAGCCACTACTGCGGAAGATTGTCATCTGAAACGCGAGACCTGACACCTGAGAGCTGATTCTCTACAATCTTTCTGTGCGCATTATCAGCCGGCAGAAGGCTATCTATTTTTTCCTCACGCTGGGGGTTGCCCTGGCGGCGGTGGCGTTTGCGGTGGGCAGCGGGTGGATCATCCTTAACTGGCGCGAGGGCGTTAAAGTTTTTCTTGGCATTATTTTCTTTGGGGCTATTGTTGCTGGGCTTGTGCTCAACACAATTTTTCTTATCCGCGAAATTCGCCGCAATGAGCAGCACGACAGCTTTATCAATGCCGTCACGCACGAACTGAAGACGCCGATCGCGTCGATTCGCCTTTACCTCGAAACTTTGCAGCGCCGCGATGTGGAAGAGGCGCAGCGGCGGCAATTTTACGAATTGATGCTGCTCGATTCCGACCGCCTGCTGCATACGGTGGAGCAGGTTTTGAAAGCGGGCGAGGCGGCGCAGAAGAAGACTCCGACGCAGCGTTTGCCCGTGGAATTCAACACGCTGGTACGCGAGTGCATCGAGTTGGCGCGGGTACGGCATCATTTGCGGCCGGCCGATCTCGAGTATCGCGAGTCTTCAACGTTGGCTCTAGCTTTGCAGAACGGTAATGACAATGCTAACGCCGCGCGGGTGCTGGGCGATCCTGAAGAGTTGCGGACGGCGGTTTCGAATCTGCTGGATAATGCCGTTAAATATTCGCCGGAGGGCGTGCATATTTCGGTGGAACTCGACGCGCCCGCCGATGACCGGCTGGCGCTGCGCGTGATCGATAAGGGAGTGGGGATTCCGCAGGATGAGTTGAAACGCATCTTCCGGCGCTTTTACCGCGTGACGCAGCGCTCGCTCGCGCAGGTAAAAGGAACCGGGCTGGGATTGTTTATCGTGCGCTCGATTGCGCGCAAGCACGGTGGGCGGGTGTTTGCCGAGAGCGAAGGCGCAGGCAAGGGAACGACTGTGACCCTCGAATTGCCGCGCGAGGTGTCGCCCGGTTCAGCGAAGCGTTTGCCGACTGGTTTGCCGGAGAAGACAGCATGAGCCGCGTGCTGGTCGTCGAAGATGAAGCGCACCTGGCGCAGGGTTTGCGCTTTAATCTGCAAGCCGAAGGACATGCAGTGGAGGTTGTCTCCGACGGCGAAACGGCGATCGAGAAGCTCTTCGATAAACGCGAGAAGTTCGACGTAGTTGTGCTCGACGTGATGCTGCCGGGCAAGAGCGGCTTTGAGGTTGCGGCCTTGCTGCGCGAGAAAACAAATTACGTTCCCATTCTCATGCTGACCGCGCGGGGCCGTCCGGAAGATGTGCTTGAGGGCTTCGCTTCGGGCGCGGACGACTATCTGGCGAAGCCGTTCGAGCTGGCGATTCTGATTGCGCGCCTCGAGAGCCTGCTCCGACGCAGCGTGTGGATGAGAACGGCGGTTGCCACCGGCGGTGACAGAGACGCCGCTGATCGGCCGTCGCCGGGCGAAGCAAAATCCGGCGATCTGA
The DNA here is from genome assembly GCA_030038475.1 of Terriglobales bacterium. Lineage (GTDB taxonomy): Bacteria > Acidobacteriota > Terriglobia > Terriglobales > Acidobacteriaceae > Acidiflorens. The sequence goes on from JASHOU010000198.1 coordinate 11,481, forward strand.
ACACTGGGGGCGACGCCTTTACCTTCTGCGGCAAGTCGATCGATTTCGCGGAATTGGAATTGCGCTCGCTGGGAAACACGATTCATCTCACGGTGATGGAGGCCGAGTTTCTGCGCTACCTGGTCGCGAGCGCGGGACGCATCGTTTCGCGCAAGTCGATTTTGGAAGAGGTGTGGGGATTGCACGAAGATACCGACACGCGAGCGATCGATAATTTTGTGGTGCGGCTGCGGCGCTACATCGAAGAGGACCCGGCGCGGCCGAAGCACTTGCAAACGGTGCGCGGAGTGGGATACCGCTTTGTGGCCGAGCCGGAGTAAGGGCGGCCGCGCGAGCTGCCGCGGTTTGCCGAATCGCGGCCGAGGGAAATCGAGCATGATGGAACCTGACATGATGGAACCTGACATGATGGAACCTGACTGGAAAACTCACGGCCTGCGCATTATTCGCGCCGGTGAGCTCGACAGCAACACGCCGCAGACGCCGGGAATGACGCGTGCTGAAGCGATCTCCCATGCGCGAGTGGGCGCGCAAAAGCTTTGGGCTGGGACGGTGGTCGTGCATCCGAACGCCAAGACGGGCCCGCATCATCATGGAGAGTTGGAAACGGTGATTTATGTCGTGCGGGGACGCGCGCGGTTTCGCTGGGGGAATCAGTTGGAGTTTGTCGATGAAGCTGGTCCGGGAGACTTTGTCTACGTTCCGCCGTATGTTCCGCATCAGGAGCTGAACGCGCGCAAAGACGAGCCGGTGGAGGCGGTGATCGTGCGCAGCGGACAGGAGCCGATCGTCGTGAATCTGGACATTCCAAGTCCGGAGGAAGTTGGCGATACTCCGCACATTGCTCGGAAAGATGCTCCGAAAGATGATCCCTTTCACTCGGCGCCGAAGCGATAGGCAGGGACGATGGAAATGCACGCGCAGTTTAGTTTTTAGCTGCGATCTAGTGCTGCTTGGCTGAGGAACTTGCAGCCAGCTCGCGAAATAGGCCGAGCAGCGCCGACGCTGACTTCTGATCGGAGAGATTTTCCAGCGCAACCGTAGCCGTGAAGTGCGGCGACGAGGAATTGAAACGGACGCCGACGAAATCCTTGTCGCGCCAGGAGGCGAGCGCATTCACCACCGGACTGAGTTCGAGCGGCCAATCTTCTTTGGTGGTGAGAATGACGGGGCCGGGGCGGGTGATCGTCCAGGAGCGGGTGGGGCTTGACTTTTTTCCTCCCGAGTGGCCCGACCAGCGGTGCCGCACCACATCGAGGTGGAAGCCGGGAGGGAATCCCATGTCGGCCTCGAAGGTGAGCGTCTCCTGCTGATGACGCCAGCGGCTCATTGCCCACTGAAGCGGTAGTGGGCGCGGCAACAGGCGAATCGTGAGGCGAGCATCGTCAAACCAGCGCGAGGAGAGATGAAGAGTCGCCCGCAGGCGCGAGCTGGCAGCATGCCAGCGCAGATCGGTGACATGGCCTTTCCCCAGCGTGGCGGCTTGCACCCAGCGCAAAACGTTGCCAGCACGGCGCCGATTGAAACGCGCAAACCAGGCGTACCAAAGGCACGACAGCGCGAGCGCCACGCCAATGTCGATGAGAATGTAACGCCCCACAGCGGCCTCTCTGCGGAGAAATCGTACTTCTAATGGATGCAATTGCGCAAGGGGAGGAACGGGGAAAAATTTATCGTGCCGGAGCCGGAATCCGATGAGCGAGATTTCAGTCGTGACCTCTTAAATTCTGCGGGCGATTTATTCCGCCAGGAGATTGGCAGTCTGCGAATGACCACTCTGGGTCGACTCCAGCTTGCGACGGGTAATCCCGTTACAATGGCGGCGTGGCGTTTCGCATCCGCAAATTCGAGAAAAGCGATTTTGAGACGCTGTGGCGAATCGATCAGGCTTGTTTCGATCCGCAATTGGCGTACTCGCAGCGGGAGATGGCGTTCTATATGCGGCGTCCGGGCGCATTCACGCTGGTGGCGGAAGACGAGAGTGCTTTACAAAACAAAGTTCGCGGCAACGGCGTTGCGACTGCGGCGATTCCGAGTCCCCCGGTTGTCGGCTTCGTCGTCGCTGAGAGCGGCCGCAGCGGCGGGCACATTATTACCATCGATGTGATTGCTGCGGCGCGGCGCGCGGGTGTCGGCTCGGCTTTGCTGCGCGCGGCCGAGGAACAATTGTTGCGCGCGGGCGCGTCCGCGGTCGCGCTGGAAACGCCGGTAAATAATGCATCAGCAATTCGCTTTTACAAGCGGCACGGATACTACGTAGAAAAGACGGTCACTGGCTACTATTCGAACCAAATTGATGCTCTGGTTATGACGAAGGAGCTGGCGCAGTCGCCGGTGGCGTGACAAGTGCTGAGCTTCGCTCGGCCGGACCCTTCGACTGCGCTCAGGGCAGGCATCCGAGGGTGGCTGTCCCTGTTGGCGCAAAGGGAATGAATTGATGAAAATTGCCATCCAAGGCGAACTGGGTTCCTTCAGCCATGAGGCGGCCGAATCCATGCTGCCCCGGGCCGGGACGACGATCGTGCCCTGCGCCCGTTCCCTCGAAGTCTTCGAGCGCGTCGAGCGGCGATCCGTCGACGGCGTCGTGATTCCGATCGAAAATTCGCTCGCCGGTTCGGTCGCTGAACATTTCGATCTGCTGCTCAAGACGAACGTCCACATCGTGCGCGAGTATCGCTTGCGCATCGTACACAACTTGATCGCGCCGCCGGGCGTGAAGCTGGGGGATGTGCGGCGCGTCTTTTCGCATCCGGTGGCGCTCGATCAATGCCGCGACTTGTTTGCCAGGAATCGGAAGCTGAGTCCAGAACCTTTCTATGACACAGCGGGAAGCGTGAAGCACGTGGTGGCCGAGGGTTTACGCGATGCTGCGGGCATCGCCAGCCGGCGGGCCGCCGCAGTCTACGGCGGGAAAATTCTGAAGGCCGGGATCGAAGATGACAAGAAGAACTTCACGCGCTTTTTTTTAATCGAACGAGGAAAGATCGAACTAGGAAAGATCGAGCGCGGCAAGCCTCGGGTGGTGCGAGGAGCGAATAAGACGTCGCTCGCGTTCACGACGAAGAATATTCCGGGAGCGTTGTTCAAGGCGCTCAGCGTGTTCGCGCTGCGCGATATCAGCCTGAGCAAGATCGAGTCGCGGCCGATGCGCGGGCGTCCGTGGGAATATGTGTTTTTTGTCGACCTGCTGCGCGGCGACGATGAAGCGCTGCGGCACGCGGTGAGGCATCTGAATGAGATCACAGATCTGGTGAAGGTGCTGGGGATTTATCCGGAGGCTACGCAGAAATAAATTTCGCGTGTCGGTCGCTGCCGCGTCAACGCCGCTCCGGCGATTGATGCCCGGCTGCCCACCCCCCATACCCCCCTCGATCTTTGGAATCATCACCTTGAGGCGGGGTCGCCTCGCAAAATATTCGGGAATTGGGACTTACATGGGAAATATTCCGGAAGGTAATTATCCCTTGACAGTAGGTATCAAATATGGCATGATTTTACCTGAAAGTAGGTAAGGTCATGGCCCGTAACAACCGCAAGCCGAACATGCTGCCGTACACGCTGAAAGACTTCCAAATGCAATTCCCAGATGATGCGAGCTGCCTCGAATGGCTTAGGAACCGCCTGTATCCAGATGGCATCTTTTGTGAAGCCTGCAATGCGGTCACAAAGCACCATCGGGTTAAAAGCCGACCGTCGTACTCGTGCGATCATTGCGGCCATCACGTCCACCCGACCGCCGACACGATCTTTCACAAGTCGCCCACACCGCTGACGACTTGGTTCTATGCTGTCTATCTCATGGCGCAGACGCGTTGCGGTATATCCGCGAAGCAAATCCAGCGCGAGACGGGCGTCACTTATAAAACTGCATGGCGCATGTTCAAACAGATTCGCTCCATGCTTGACGACGAAAAGAGCGGGCCAATTGGCGGGTTCAATCGCAAGGTCGAGATGGATGAGACGTACTTCGGCAGCGAAGCTAGAGGTACGCGAGGCCGAGGAACTACCAAAACTCCCATTGTCGGCATGGTGCAGCGCAAGGGACGGGTTCGGGCTTTCGTTGCTGCGGATGTTAAGGCCGACACCCTGCGCGGACTCATCAAGGAACATGTACTTCCAAAGTCTGTTGTGTTCACTGACACTTTTCGTTCTTACAATGGCATCGGTGCGCGAGGATACACCCACGAAAGAATCAATCACAGCGAAGGTGTCTACGTGGTGGGTGAGGTTCACACCAATACCATCGAAGGTTTCTGGAGTCTCGTAAAACGTGGTATTGGTGGTGTCTATCATTCTGTTGGCCGTAACTACTTACAAACTTACTTGAACGAATATAGCTTCCGTTACAATCGGCGCTTCGACACACAGCCGATGTTTTGGAGCTTCCTACAGCAAGTCGAAAAACGCGATGCGGTTATGCGACAAGTTCCCGTACAAATTCCAGAGCCATTCTGACTGACTACTTATTACCGGACTTCTTGCGCGTCACTTTTTTCAGCGCGGCATCGAAATCCTCTTTAGTGAACACGTCATGCTTTTCCGATTCGGCAAAATCGTATTTTGCGCCAGCATGTTTCTTGACAGAAATCTCTTTGTTTACTTCCTTCACCATATCCAGAAGCTCCTTCTGGGTCAGAATCTCTTTTATCTTGTGAGCCGGAACCATTGGCGAGATTCCCATATTTACCGCTTCAGGAACCTTAATATGAATGAGGCCTGTAGGCTCATCCCAATGTCCAATCATCGAGCCGAGAAACCAAATCTTTCCTAGCCCGCTAACTTCTATAACTTCGTTAGGTGGTAGAAGTCTACCGGCTGAATCGAGATACATTCCCGACGCCGTAAAGCCTTGCACTTTGATTGTCTCTCTGACGAATACAGGCGACCCGCTAAGACCACCTATTGATCTGGATTCCACTAGGTAAGCTTCAATGAGTTTGCCATCCTTGAACGGAATCTTCTCATCGGGCATCATTGCGAGATTTCCGATACGCACAATCGGAATGTTCTGAGTGGTCTCGGTTATCTTCGTGAACAGCCCTGCGATAAAAACTTCGTCGCCAGCACCAATATTTGAATCCTCGATTCGTTCTTTGTCAGCGAAAAGATCAACATCAATGGTTTCAACATCCAGGTTCCCGAAGTCTTCCGGTGTAAACATAGCTAATGCTGCATCCACATACTGTCTTTCGGTAGGGTGGTACCACCACCTCGTGTCGGCTTCGCCTTGAATGATTCTTACCGCTCCGTCTCGCGTATTCACACGCAAAGCAAATCTTTTACCCTCAAGTTTCTCTGCAACATGTCGCGCTGTACCAATAAATGTGAACGGATACACACTCGTCAAGACGTACCGCTCATCTTCTTGCCTAAACTTCCTCATGGCATCAGGCACGGCGACGATATAGGCAGTAGCCCTCCATTCCGGTTCCAACAAATCGCCGTATACGCCGATGAAAACGACGGACTTCCGAATCTGGTCAGGGACGCGCATGGTAATATCCTTCGGCGGCGTCAGGTAGTGACGATCACCACTGCCAAAACGCCTGTCTATACATCCCGGAAGGTATCCTTTTTGCGTACCTACTGTCAAGGGATAATTACCTGCTCGAATCCTACCATTTCGCTTCCGATGTCATGGAGTACCTTTTCGAGGGCTCCCCTGTATTTCAGTTTTGGGTAGCTGTCTGCGAGCTCACGGGATGAGCCAAGGCCCATGCGCGGGGCAAGGCGTTTGGTCGCCTCGTCGAGTACGCTGAGGCTGTACTCGCCCGCCCACCTTTGCTTCTGGTAGCTGGTAATGTTCTGCCCGTGTTTGAGGTACCTCTCCAACAGGTCCAAGCCCGGTTCGCTTGCTCCGTTGTGATCGCGGTTATGGCGAGCCCGCGGGACTGCGCCCCACCGGTCACGGCCAGCTTTCTCGCCTTTTCCGTGCGTTAGCTCCACGATTCGGTCGGCGGCTGCAGCTTCGTTCTGCTGGTAGACTGCACATGGGACCAGACGATTAGCATTCTTCCAATCGTCGGTCAGACTTGTGATGGCTGCCTCAATGTGTGCCGGCACGTTTAGTGCGGAGCGGCGAGTGTAGCCGTAGATTATCTTTAGAGCGGCGATACGTCGGTTACCCTCCTTCACCTCCATGTCCGTCCCGCTCTTTCCGCCAGCTAGAACCAGGATGTTTTCTGTCGGGTGGTAGCCGTCGGTGAGGAGACTATCGGCGAGTGCCCAAAACCAGTCGGGGCTGATGGAGACGAGGGCGCTGATCGCGTTTGCTTCGGTGGATTGTGGTATCGTCCGGAAGTTTTTTAGATCCAACTTTAAATCTTGCACGCTTAGAGAAGTCGTTGTTGGCATGTTAGGGCGCCATGTGTACTTACTT
>JASHOU010000199.1 GCA_030038475.1 Terriglobales bacterium
GGTGCCGTGGCTGGGATCGACGATGATGGGCAGATGGCTCAGGCGTTGCACCGCGGGAACGATGCTTAGGTCGAGCGTATTGCGGGTGTGATCGGCAAAGGTGCGCACTCCGCGCTCGCAGAGAACGATGTTGTAGTTGCCCTCGCTCATAATGTACTCAGCCGCCATGAGAAATTCTTCCAGCGTTGCCGAGATGCCGCGCTTGAGCAGCACAGGCTTGCGCGCGCGCCCGGCGCGCTTGAGCAGCGAAAAATTCTGCATGTTGCGCGCACCGATCTGGATCACGTCGGCATACTGATCGACGAGATCGAGCGACTCATAATCGACGGCTTCGGTGACGATGAGCAGGCCGAAGCGCTCGCGGATTTCAGCCATGATCTTCAGGCCTTCTTCGCCCAGTCCCTGGAAGGAATAAGGAGAGGTGCGCGGTTTGTAAGCGCCGCCGCGAAAGAATTGCGCTCCAGCGCGGGCAACGCGCTCGGCGATAGTAAAGGCTTGCTCGCGGCTCTCGATGCCACAGGGGCCGGCGATTACTGCCAGGTCGGAGCCGCCGATGCTTACCGTCGAGCCGCTCGTATGAGGGCTTGAAAACTTGATCACCGTGTTATCGGGCTTGACGTCGCGGCTGACCAGTTTGTAAGGCTTGGTTACGCGGATGACCTCCTGCACGCCGGGCATTTCTTCGAGCGATCCCGACTCGACCTCGCCTTTATTGCCGGTGACTCCGATCGCCGTGCGCAGCGCGCCGGGCATGGAGTGGGCGCGGTATCCGAGCGCTTCGATCTTCTGGCAAACGGCACGAACCTGTTCTTCCGTAGCCTGCGCCTGCATGACGACCAGCATATAGGTGCCCTGAGTTATTCAGTTTAGCGGCTGGTGTGGAACTGGGCAAACGGCAGTGGCTTCTAGTTCAGCGATTTCACGCCGGCCGGATCGAGCAGTACAAACGAACACCCGGTATATTGGTAGCAGCCGAGAATCCCCCGTCGCACAAAACGCGTTGGAATTTCGTCCGGCGCAACTACATTAAAGTCGATGGTCTCAAGTTGCTTTCCCTGAGATTTCATCTGGTCCGATCCGCTGATAAATTTCACGTCCTCGAGCTTGAACTTCTTACTCTTGCCATCTGACGCCAGCAGCACGAAAAATTCCGCACTCTCAGTTCCGGGCATGAATCGCGGCAGCTTGAACGTGCGCTCGCGAATGATCGAATCAGAAGCGTCGCCAGCGCTCTTCGACTTCGCCGTCCCGCCCGTCAAGTGATCCAACAGCTTTTGCATCTCCTCAGTTTCGGTTTTCGCCTCGTCCGACGCCGCCTGTTGCGTCAGCGACATCCGGTCCAACCCCAGACGACACATTTCGATGGCGAGTCCGACCTTGTGAAGGCGCTCATACACATGGCAAAGGTGGCCTGCCACTACCCCGTCTTCGGTCAGCTTCCACGATGCCAGCAGGTACTGTTCCGCATCCTGCAGGTTCGACATCTTCTCATCCACCCATCCCAGCGTGTCCCAGTATGCTGAAATCGTGGAAATCTTTCTCAGATCTTCCACCTTCATGTCGTCCAGCGTGATCTTCTGCGATTCCTCCTCTATCGCGCGTACCGCTTTCTTTGCGTAGTCCAATGCGACGGGAAGCTTCAAATCTGCATTGGCCATCACATAAGCTACGTTGTTCAGAGTATTGGCGTCCGGATGCATGTCGGCCAGCTTGCTGAATGCCATTCCAGCTTTCTCCTGCTCTCCGCCAAGCAGGTACACTTGAGCCAGTCTTGCTTGGGTGTCCACCCGACCCCCGCTAATCTTTTCGGCCGCCTCGTAAGCCGCCGCCGCTTCAGAATATCGCTTTAATTGACCAAGGCAGTTGCCCAGATTCGTCGGCCCGTCCGGGTCATCTGGATGCGCCTTTATATAATCCTGCCATACGGTAACCGCATCCTCGAACCGCGAAGCCCCCATCAAGCCATAGCCAAACACCTTGGGAATGGCGCGTTGCTCCGGGTCGGCTGCCATGGCTTTGTGAAATGCATCCTTGCCGGCGTCCACGTCCTTCTTTGACAGCAGCAACTCCCCAAGCATCACCCAGGCACGGGTAAACTTGGGATCCGCTGCAACCGCACGATTCAAAAAAGCTACGGCACCCTCCGGGTCGTGCTTCGAGATTTCGTCGCGCGCCTCGCCTTCCAGACGGTTCGCATCGGGCAAATTACTCTCGGGCAATTCCCGAATGGCACGCAGGGTGGGCGATACGGCCAACGCAAGCTGGATCCCTGAAGACTTAAGTGAAGACTGCGCGCTGACCGACAATGTCTGCACATACTGGCTCACATCATTCTGCATGTTCTTCACGAAGTTTTTATAGTCTTCGAGTTCGGCTACTGGAACTTCGCGCAGCTTAATCAGCAGCCTACGCTTCGAGATGAGCACGCCCTGATCTTCAGAAAAATAGGTGGCATGGTATTCCGCAAAGTCGTATTTCAGATCTACATTTGAGGGCGTTTGCGGCGTATAGCCTTTAGGAAGCTCTACTCTGGAGTCTGCGACCGCCTCCGCCGGGGCTCCAAGCCAGACCGGATAGGTGGCATCATCCTTAACCGGCGGCATAAAAAACGGCAACCCGGGAACGGTAAATTGATGGTTATCCCAGTCGGGATACTTCTTGCGATTATAGGAGTAGGAAAAGTGAAAGGGTTCACTGATCGCTTCTGGCGTGCTCGCCGCCACTTCGCTCACGGTGCCTGAGTAGCCCAGTGCGTAGGAAATCTGCTGCACCAAATCTTTCCACTGTGGTTGCGCCACCTGTCGGAACGCCAGGCGTACCAAGACTCCGTTATCTCCTTGAGTCGTAGTCTCCATCTTCGCTTCGAATGTGCCGTCGTCGCTGAGCTTGCCGTCAACTTTGAAAGTCTCAGTATTGGGGATTGGCGAATCGGCGGGCGTGGTCACAAGCTGTATCGATTTCTCTCCTGCTATAACCAATGCCGGTTTGTCGCGCAGACGATCGAACAGGTAACCGAAAGGCCCAACCTCTGGCGTGGTGTCGAGCCAGATAGCGTCTTTGCCCGTGCCCTGGGGTAAATATCCAATGACGTGATCGAATTGCGAAGGCGACGGAACGTCGGGATCAAGTTTGTAGCTGCTATTGATGAGCGCCGGATAGAGTGTAATCCCCGATGCCTGTAACAAGGACGCCAGTAACGTGTGCTTATCCTTGCAGTCTCCGTAATTATTGCTGAGAACGTCGTCGGCGGCGTGGGGCTGATATCGTCCGATGCCAAAGGCGATTCCAATATAGCGGTACTGCGTGCTGACAAAGCTATAAAGGGCGCGTAGCTTGTCGGCATCGTTGGTCATCCTTTTGGTAAGCTCTGCCGCTTTGGCGCGGATGGCGGGGGTGGGCTCAATCCGGTCTTTTTGCAGATTCCAGTACCAGCGTCCCACCTCTTCCCAGTTTTGGAAGCTGCTGATCTGAACATCCGGCGGTGGAAGAAGGCCGCGCACTGCCTCGCTTTGCTTTTTTTCGTCGCTCCCAGGCTCTTTGGCACTTTGCAGCTTGGAGTAAGTCCACCTGTAGACATGGAACCCAGCCTCCGTCGTCACACTTTGACCGGCCGCTGGTCCCTTCACCTTGACTGCGCGCTGGCTTGGTACTTTGAACTCCACGCGCTCGTCAAGCACAATACCATCGTGGATAAAGTTATATCCGAACCAGAATTGCCCCGGGATCAGTGGCTTGGTCGTATGCCATTGCACCTTGTATTCCAGAAGGTCGCCTGTCGCGAGTCCCTTGACCGCTACATGTTTTTCCCTGAGGTCACTGTAGAAAGGAGCGCTGCGGGTAATCTCCGAATCAAGGTCCTGCACATTGTCCGGCGGCGTAACAACAATGCTGCCATCGGCCTTGCGTACGCGCACGTAATCGATCTCCACGCTCTGCGTTGCCGACTGAAAAGGCAAGCTAAGCAGACCCCACTGCTTTACGCCGGCGTCGGTTTGCACGCGCACGCGGGTGGTCTGTTCATGGGTGGAGTTGCCGTCATTGTCGAAGGTAATGCTTGTCGCCATCTCTTCGATGACTGCGCCTTCTTGCGAATAATCATCTTTGGTAGCCGGATGAGGCGCAGATGTTTGCGCATGTGCTGTCACTAACCCCGCTAACACGATAGTAAGTGAAATGGCGGACCAGCTACGTATCATAGATTTCCAGTATTTATCGTCGGCAATTGGGTGAATTACGACCCTGGGGTTACTCCAGGACAAGCTAGTTTAGCGTTCGCTGCCGAGTAGAGCAACACGCGCTGCCCGCCAAATGAAGTTGCTCTAGAATTCGCTCATGGTTGTGTTCCATCCGGGCGAGAAAGACCCTCTTAACTGGCCGCCACCACAGAATCCGCCGACGCGAACTTCACGCCGCATCGGCATTCATACTTCGATCGCCGGCGGCGTGGAACTTGCCGCGGAGCGAGCTTATCGGCTGGGTTGCAATGCGTTTCAAATTTTCTCTTCCAGCCCGCGGCAGTGGCGTCCGTACGAGCTCGGATGCAAGCAATGCGAAGAGATGAAACGGCTTCGCCAGCTCTATGACTTAAAGCCGCTGGCGATTCATTCCAATTACCTTATCAATCTGGCGGGAACGAACGCGCCATTCCTGAAGAAATCGATCGCCGCCTTTCGCGGGGAACTGGAGCGAGCCCTGGCGCTCGGAGCCGAATATCTCGTGCTGCATCCGGGATCGTTTCGCGGCGCAAGCCGCGAGCAGGATCTCGAGCGGACGGCCCGCTCGATCGCCGAATCCAGCGAGGGATTGGATCTTGCCAAGGGCGGATTGACCGTGCTGATTGAAAATACCGCCGGCGCCGAATATTCGCTCGGAGGTACCTTTGAGCAGGTCGCGGAATTGCTGGCTCTGCTGCGACCAACCGTTCCTGTCGGCGCCTGCATCGATACCTGCCACACGCACGTCGCCGGATATGACATCGTGAGCGCAGACGGGCGCACGCTCACCTTGCGGCATCTGGAACAGACCGTGGGATTGAAGAATGTGCACGTCTGGCACTGCAACGACGCCAAGGCGGAGCGTGGATCGCGTTTGGATCGGCACGAACATATTGGCCAAGGAAAACTGGGACTGGATGTGTTTCGCGCTTTGCTCAACGACCGCCGCTTGAAACACGCAGCCTTCATTGCCGAAACTCCGATCGACAAACCGGGAGACGATCTTCGGAACGTGGATGCTCTGAAGGCGCTTTCGCGGCCCGGTTAATACAATCGCCAGTGTAGAATTTAGGATTATCCGTGAGAGTCTTTTCTCTCAATGCCACAGGAAGAAAAATCTGTGACCACCGCGCGCCCTGCGCATACCGACGAACGTTCTGACGAGCGCCCCGAAGAACGTCCAGACGATCGCTACGACGCGCAGCGCATCGAGCGCAAATGGTCCGAACGCTGGCAAAGCGATTCCTTACTGTACGCCGCCGAAGAGCGCTCGACCAAGCCCAAGTATTACGTTCTGGAGATGCTTCCCTACCCCTCGGGCGCGTTGCACATGGGACACGTGCGCAACTATTCGATCGGTGATGCGCTCGCCCGCTACATGTGGATGAACGGCTACAATGTGCTTCATCCGATGGGATGGGACTCGTTCGGCCTGCCGGCGGAGAATGCGGCCATCAAGAACAACACGCCGCCGCGCGAGTGGACGCTCCGCAACATTGCCGCCATGAAGGCGCAAATGAAGCGCATCGGCTTCGGCTACGACTGGTCGCGCGAGGTTACGACCTGCCTGCCGGAATACTACCGTTGGAATCAGTGGTTCTTTCTCAAGTTATATGAAGCCGGCCTGGCTTATCGCAAGAAGAGCAAGCTGAACTGGTGCCCCGAATGCGCCACCGTTCTGGCGAACGAGCAGGTGGTGGGCGGCATGTGCTGGCGCCATGAAAACACCCGCGTCGAGCAGCGCGAACTGGAGCAGTGGTTCTTGCGGATTACAAAATACGCGGACGAGTTACTGCGCGATCTCGAAAAACTACAGGGATGGCCGGAAAAAGTCCGCGTGATGCAGCAGAACTGGATCGGCCGCAGCGCAGGCACGCTGGTAGATTTCGATCTCGGTGGAACCGTCGGGCCGGCAGGATCGACGATCACCGTTTTTACCACGCGGGTAGACACAATCTATGGTGCGACCTCGGTGCAGTTGGCGCCCGAGCATCCTCTTGTCGGCGACATAATTGCCCGCAATCCCACCCTGCGCACACAGGTTGAAGAGTTGATCTCCGAGCAGCGGCGCGCCAAAGAAGCGGGCGATATCGGCAACATCGAGAAGCATGGCGTATTTACTGGACGCTATGCCAAGAATCCGTATAACGGCGAAGCGCTGCCTGTGTGGGTGGCGAACTACATTCTGATGGACTACGGCACCGGCGCCATCATGAGCGTGCCCGCGCACGATGAGCGCGACTTCGAATTCGCCACGAAATATAACCTGCCGATTCGAGTCGTGATTCTGCCGGCGAGCAGCGATCCCGAAGAAACCACAGCCGAACCGCCGCTGCCGTTTACGACCATGGATGGAATTCTGGTGAACTCCGGTGAGTTCAGCGGCCTCGGCTGCGCGGAAGCGATCGAAGGAATGTCGGCCTACGCCGCCGAGAAGAATTTTGGCAAGGCCACGGTCGCCTTCCGGATCAAGGATTGGGGAATCTCCCGGCAGCGCTATTGGGGCACGCCGATTCCGATGGTGTATTGCGAGCGCGATGGCGTGGTGCCGGTGGCAGAAAAAGATCTGCCCGTAATCCTGCCCGATCAGGTGAAAGTCACGCTTTCAGGCGGTTCGCCGCTCTTGAATGTGCCTGAGTTTCTCAACACGACTTGCCCGAAATGCGGCGGGCCAGCGCGACGCGAGACCGACACCATGGATACGTTCGTCGATTCGTCGTGGTACTTCTATCGATACGCCGACGCGCAGAACGACAAAGCTCCGTTCGACAGCGCGAAGATTGCGTATTGGTTTCCCATCGATCAGTACATTGGCGGCGTGGAACACGCGATTCTTCACCTTATTTATTCGCGCTTCTGGACGAAGTTCATGCGCGACATGGGGCAGGTGACAAATGATGAACCGATCGCGCGCTTGTTCACCCAGGGCATGGTGATCAAAGACGGCGCGAAGATGTCGAAGAGCTTCGGCAATGTCGTATCGCCGGACGAAATGGTGGCGCGCTACGGCGCAGACGCGACGCGAATGTACAGCTTGTTTGCCTCGCCCCCGGACCGCGATCTGGATTGGCAGGAATCGGGAATTGAAGGCATTCAGCGGTTTTTGGGGAGGGTCTACCGGTTCTTCACGACCAATTGGGACGCTCCTTCGTCTGCGCCCATGACCGATTCAGCGCGGAGACTGCAGCGCAAGCTTCACCAGACTATCAAGCGCGTGACCGACGACTTCCAGGGACGTTGGCACTTCAATACCTGCATCTCAGCCATCATGGAGCTGTTGAACGATGCCAATCGTCGGATGCTGGGGACTGACGACGCCCATCCCGTAACAGGAGCTCTTGTCAAAGCAGATAAGATTCCACAAAGCCTGGTAGCCGAGGTAAGACGCAACATCGCCTTGCTGCTCGCTCCCATGGCGCCATATCTCGCGCACGAATTGTGGGAGATGGCCGGGGAGACAAGCAATCTGCTCAAAGCCCCCTGGCCGAAGTACGATGCGGCGCTGGCAGCCGAGGATGAGATCGAGATTCCCGTACAGGTCAATGGCAAGCTGCGCGGCGTGGTGGTGGTGTCGGCCGATGCTGGCGAGGACAAAATCAAAAATACTGCGCTCGCGGACGAAAAAGTCAAGGCGGCGATCGCCGGCAAGCAAATGGCAAAAGTTATTGTCGTGCCAAAAAAGCTGGTGAGTATTGTGGTGAGATAAGTGATCGGGTCGTCTCACCATCGGGTCATCTGACCATCCTAAATCTGCGTCGAGCGGGTTGCTATACGAGATGACCTGATGGCCCGATCACCCGATTCTGTGAGACACTCATCCGTGGAATCCTCATCCCAACAATCTATCGTTGTCCTCGATTTCGGGGCGCAATATTCGCAATTAATCGCGCGCCGCATCCGCGAACAGAAGGTCTTCTCGGTTGTTCTTCCCTTCAACGCCACGCTTGCAGAAATTCGCGCCCACTCGCCCGTGGGAATCATTCTCTCGGGCGGTCCGTCGTCGGTTTATGACAAAGGCGCGCCACATGCCGACAAGAGAGTCTTCGAACTCGGCATTCCCGTGCTCGGCATTTGTTACGGATTGCAGTTCATGGTCTACGCGCTTGGTGGCAGGGTGCTGCCGGCCGCGAAGCGCGAATACGGCCACGCGCAAGTCGAGATTCAGGACTCCGGTTCGCCGCTCCTTCACGGACTGCCCCACGAGATTTCGGTCTGGATGTCGCACGGCGATTCGGCGGAAGCGTTGCCCAATGGATTTCGTCAGACCGCGAAAACGCCCAACGCGGTTGCCGCCATCGAAAACGCGGAGCGCAAAATGTGGGCCGTGCAGTTTCATCCCGAGGTGCATCACACGCCGCTCGGCTCTGACATTTTGCGCAACTTCGCGCTCGACATCTGCGGAGCGAAACCCTCGTGGACCCCGCAGCATTTTATCGACGCGACCGTCGCCCAAGTCCGGAAGCAGGTCGGCCACGGGCGCGCCATCTGCGCGCTCTCTGGCGGCGTGGATTCCTCCGTCGCCGCCGTGCTCGTTGATCGCGCCCTTCGCGACGAAACCACCGAAGCGGGTGCCCTACGCTTGCCGCGCTCTTTGCGGCAAGGGCGGGAACAACAGAATCCTACGTCCCGTCTCACCTGCGTCTTTGTCAACAACGGCGTGCTGCGCAAAAACGAATTCGAGAAAGTGCAGCAGAACCTGCGCGACAAACTCGGCCTGCACTTGGTCGCCGTCGATGCCACCGACCGCTTCATGAAGAAACTCGCGGGTGTGACCGATCCGGAGAAAAAACGGAAAATTATCGGCAAAGAGTTCATCGCCGTCTTCGAGCAACAGGCACGCCGTATCGAAAAGGAACAAGGCCACGTCAAATGGCTCGTCCAGGGCACGCTCTATCCCGACGTGATCGAATCGCGCTCGGTGCGCGGGCCCTCCGAGGTCATCAAGTCGCATCATAACGTCGGCGGCTTGCCGGAAAAGATGAAGCTCAAGCTGATCGAGCCGCTGAAAGACTTATTTAAAGACGAAGTCCGCCGCATCGGCCGCGATCTTGGCATTCCCGACGACATTCTCCAGCGCCAGCCGTTTCCGGGCCCGGGCCTGGCTGTTCGAATTCTTGGCGAAGTAACCAAAGAACGCGCCGACCTGCTGCGGGAGTGCGACGACATTGTCGTCAGCGAAATTAAAAAGGCCGGACTTTACACAAGAATCTGGCAGTCGTTCGCCGTGCTCCTGCCCGTGATGTCGGTCGGAGTCATGGGCGATCAGCGCACTTATGCTTACACCTGCGCCATCCGCGCCGTGCACTCAGAAGATGGCATGACCGCCGACTGGGTGCCGCTGCCGTACGAAGTGCTGAAAACAATTTCGAATCGAATTGTGAATGAAGTGCGCGGCGTGAACCGGGTGGTCTACGACATCACGTCGAAACCGCCGGGGACGATTGAGTGGGAGTAGTTCTTCCGCAGCAGGAAGGTGCTGACGCCCTTTCAGGTGTGTCTTTCGCTGGGTCCTTTTTTTCCATGTAGCGCCAGATGCTATGATCCAACACACGGCGGTCCACCGAAAGCAGGTCGGCAGCGCGACAGACTATCTCCCTCTGCGCCGCAACGTCATTCCGATCGACTGGGATTTCTGCCACGCGAAAAAATGAGCTAAGGCGACCATCGATGGCAACCCACGGCAGCCCCACCAAGATGCCGAAGTAGTTAACGGTCTTTTGGCCGATGCCCCAGATGGCATAGAGTTTGCTGAGATTGGAGTCGTCCAGAAGCCATAGCCTCAGATCGCCTGTCGTTTCAATGCCCTCGCCGTAAAATAGAGCGACAATGTGACAAAATCGCTGGACACGGTGCGCCAGCCAAGAGTTGGAATCCTCGCTGTCTTCCCAGTTGAGAAACTCCGAGGCTGTAACATGCGTTAGAAGCTCTACCAGCTGGGTTAACGTCTTCAACTCGCCCCATTTGTCGATAATGCGTTTAGTCTTCGGCGTCACGAAACCGTGGTAGTCCCTCCGCGGTTGGAGAACGGCGTCTGCGATCGTCGCGCCCATATGATTGTAGAGATCGCCGGTCTCGCGGATAAAATCGGGCGAGGACCGGACGAATACAGCTAAAAGTTCAGCCGACTGGTCGACGGTAATGAGATCCTGTTTCTTGTTCATGTTCTCCAATTTTACCAGCGACGCCTTAATTCCCCTGAGCGGATTGCCGAACGTAATTTGTGTGCTGCCGACTGCCAAACAGCATTGATGATCCTCGGCCGACGCACTACCATATCCTCATGCCGGTCGAAACCGAAGCACCCGCCTCGCTGAAGACAAGCATTCGCGCGCCGCGCGGCACCGCGCTTTCCTGCAAAGGATGGCAGCAGGAAGCGGCGATGCGCATGTTGATGAACAATCTCGACGACGAAGTCGCCGAACGCCCGCAGGATCTTGTCGTCTACGGCGGCGCGGGCAAGGCGGCGCGCAATTGGGACTGCTATCGCGCCATCGTCCGTGAATTGAAGAATCTTGCGAACGATGAGACGCTGCTGGTGCAGTCGGGCAAGCCCGTAGGAGTGTTCAAGACGCACGACTACGCGCCGCGGGTGCTCATAGCAAACTCAAATCTGGTCGGCCATTTTTCTAACTGGGAAAAATTCAACGAACTGGAGCGCGCCGGCCTGATGATGTACGGCCAGATGACCGCCGGCTCGTGGATTTACATCGGCTCGCAGGGCATCGTGCAGGGCACGTATGAAACCTTCAGCGCCGCGGGCGAAAAACATTTCCACGGCGATCTCGCCGGCAAACTGATCGTCTCCGGCGGCATGGGCGGCATGGGTGGAGCGCAGCCGCTGGCCGCAACCATGACCGGCGCTGCATTCCTGGGAATCGATGTCGACCCCGAGCGCATCAAGAAGCGGCTCAAAACCGGCTACTGCGACTTCCTCGTCAACACGCTCGACGAGGCGCTGCGCATTCTGAAAAATGCGGTACGAAAAAAAGAAAATGTTTCGGTCGGCCTCGTGGGCAATTGCGCCGATATCATTCCCGAGCTTGCCGAGCGCGGTGTGGTGCCCGACATTCTCACCGACCAGACCTCGGCGCACGATCCACTGAACGGATATGTGCCGAATGGCATGACGTTCGACGCCGCACTTGAGTTGAGAAAGAACGATCCGCAGGCGTATCAGGAGCGTTCGCTCGATTCGATTGCCAGGCACGTCGAAGGCATGCTACGCCTGCAGGAAATGGGCTCGGTCACCTTCGACTACGGCAACAATATCCGTACGTTTGCGTTTCAGCGCGGCGTGAAGAACGCATACGCTTTTCCAGGGTTCGTTCCAGCGTATATTCGTCCTCTGTTTTGCGAAGGGCGCGGGCCGTTCCGTTGGGCCGCACTGTCTGGCGAACCAAGCGACATCGCCATCACTGACGATCTTGTGCTCGAGCTTTTCCCGGAGAATCGCAGCCTGCACCGCTGGATTGAGCTGGCGCGCAAACGCATCAAGTTTCAAGGATTGCCCGCCCGCATTTGCTGGCTGGGATATGGCGAACGTGCGCGCTTCGGCCTCGCCATTAACGATCTGGTGAAAAAAGGCAAGATCAAAGCTCCCATCGTAATCGGACGCGATCATCTCGACTGCGGCTCGGTGGCGTCTCCGTTTCGCGAAACCGAGAGTATGAAAGATGGCTCAGACGCCGTCGCCGACTGGCCGCTGCTGAATGCTTTGCTCAACACAGCCGCGGGCGCGTCGTGGGTTTCCGTTCACAACGGCGGCGGAGTCGGCATTGGCTATTCGCTCCACGCCGGCCAGGTCACCGTCGCCGATGGCACCGACGCGATGGCCAAGCGCATCGAGCGCGTGCTCACGACTGATCCCGGCACGGGCGTCATTCGCCACGTCGATGCAGGGTATGACGAGGCTAAGGAGTTTGCCGCAAAGGCGGGCGTGCGTATTCCAATGTCCCGGTCATGACTACCCGTAACGTTTCGGCAATACCCTGGACGGGAGCGCGAAAGATTTCGTCACTTTTGCTGGTCAACATCGGCCAGCTTCTCGCTCTGCGTTTAACAACGAACGGTCCGCGCCGCGGTGCTGCCCTTTCCGAACTCGGCATCATTCGTGACGCCGCCGTGCTCTGCCTTGGCGGCAAAATTGTCTCCGTCGGCACGATGAAAGACGCGCTTCGTGATCCTTGGCTCAAGAAGAATCGTAAAAAGATTACCGAAATCGATTGTGGTGGACGCGTGGTTTTGCCCGGTTTCGTCGATTCGCATACGCATCCAGTGTTCACCGAGCCCCGGCTGGTGGATTTTGAGAAGCGCATTTCTGGCTCCAGCTACGAAGAGATCGCCGCGGCAGGAGGCGGGATTCGTTCGAGCATCGATGGCGTGCGGAAGACGAGCAAATCCGCGCTGACCCAAAAAATCGCTGTCGTGCTCAAAGATTTGGCTGCCCACGGCACCACGACGGTAGAAGCCAAGTCCGGTTATGGTCTTAATCTCGAATCGGAATTGAAGTCACTGGAAGCAATCCGCGCGGCAGCGCGCGTGTGGGCGGGAACCGTGGTTCCTACTTTTCTAGGCGCGCACGTCGTGCCCCCTGAGTATCGCGGACGCTCGCAGGCTTACGTCGATCTGGTCTGTCAAGAAATGATTCCAGCGGTCGCGAAGCGCAAGCTGGCGCAGTTCGTCGACGTATTCTGCGATCGTGGAGCTTTCACTTCCGATGAGACAACGCAGATCTTCGCCGCCGCCAGCAAGCACAGTCTCGCTCTCCGCGCGCACGTCGGGCAACTCAGTGAGACGCGACTTGGACCGTTGCTTCAATTCAGTCCTGCATCCTTCGATCACATGGACCACGTGAACGACGCCGATCTGGCGGCGCTTGCTCAGACTGACACGGTCGCGACTCTGGTGCCGGGAGCGAATTACTTTCTCGGCCTATCGAGCTACCCGAATGCGCGCCGTTTGATTGACTCCGGCGTGGCGGTGGCGCTCGCCACGGATTACAACCCGGGATCTTCGCCCACGCTCAGCATGCCGATGGCAATGTCGCTGGCGTGCACGCAAATGAAGATGTCACCCGCGGAGGCGATCGCGGCGGCCACGATCAATGGCGCTTGGGCGCTTCGTCTCGCCGACCGCAAAGGCAGCATCGAAGCTGGCAAAGATGCCGACCTCGCCGTGTTTGATGTGAGCGATTATCGCGAAATCCCGTACTGGTTTGGCACCAATCGCTGTGCACTCGCGATCGCCAATGGCGTGCCGAGCAGCCGTATTTCCTGCGGAGCGAACTGATGTCAACAACTTGAGCAGGCACGAGGTCGAGACTCAGGCGGCAGACGAGAAGATAAAGATAGCAAGAAGATAAGCGGAAGAACACGCGCCGCAAATCCTCTGCAACCATTTTGAGGGACGGCGCGGCGTTGTTATAATTTCAGAGTTCCGCACGGATCCAGCTCATCGGCCGTTTGCCTCGCGGTATCCCGCCCAGTTAAGACGTACAGTCGGCGGTCAAGTTGGCCGAGACTCGTTCCTGGCAGAATGTCTGGATGCCTGTAATGGAAGTGGCCAGGTAGCTCAGGTGGTAGAGCGCAGCCCTGAAAAGGCTGGCGTCGGCGGTTCAACTCCGTCCCTGGCCACCATCATTCCAAAGCACTTAGCGGCACAGAGCCGAATTTTCCAACCCACGATCCAACCCATGATTCTCACTGGACTCGCTCCGTGAGAAGGTGGATTCTGTCTCCCATGAGCTGTTCCAGGAACTTGCCTTGCGCATCCCGCATAGATTCCATGTCGGACTGCGCGTACAGTTCCATCGTTGTGCCGAAGTCCTCGTGACGCAGCACACCTTGGACAGTTTTTGGATCGACTTTCAACTTCACCAGTGCAGTTGCCAGCGAATGGCGAAA
>JASHOU010000200.1 GCA_030038475.1 Terriglobales bacterium
ACTGCAATCCCGCCATGTATCCGAGTTCGGTTGTGCACACGGGCGTAAAGTCCTTGGGGTGTGAAAACAGCACCGCGTATCCATCGCCGATCCATTCGTGGAAATGGATCGGCCCTTGCGTGGTTTCCGCCGTAAAGTCCGGCGCAACGTCATTGATTCTCAGCGACATGATAATCTCCAGGAAGGCTCGTCTGCGCCTCAATTCGCCTCAAATAGTATAGCGATTTAGTCGGCTTGTTTCATAGTCAACTTCTACGTCTCGCCGTCATTTCCCGACCAGATGCCGCGCGTCGCGTTCGTTTTCCTCGCAGACGAACTCCATCAGTTCCGTATCCGGGATCAACTGCGGATGCAATTCCGCTTTCCAAGGGCTCGTGTAGGCCTTCGGATCGTTGATGGTCAGCTCGATGTCCATGTGACCAAAATCGCGGCGATGAATGCGCTCGGTTAAGTGCATCGCATCGCTGACCGGATTGCCGCGGCCGGATAGCCATGCTTTGCCGTTAAAGCCGTTCGACTCCACCACCAGCGTGTCGCCTTCCCAATGGCCCACCGAATATCCGCCCCAGGTGGGATTGGGATCTTTCGGCAGCGGTCGGCCGTCGAGGAAGATTTGGCGGAACGTGCTCTGATACTCGTAAAGTACCACGATAAGGCCAGGAGTCTGCACGATTTTGTGCAAGTCGAACGCGTCGGCCTTGGGAGTGCCGCGCGGGAGGCAGAAGCCCTCGGGATTGTCTTTCTGGTTGTTTTTCGTTCGTTCGTCAAGCAGCGCTCTCGACCACGGCTGCCACGGAATGTCGATGCCGTCCAGATAGTAGGCGGTGGTGCGCGAATTGAGGTGCTCCCACACTCCTGAGAGATCTGGCTTGCCGTCTGATGTTCTCGGCGCGGGCGCGGACAGATTGGGTTTGCCGTCCGTGGTGCGCGGGATTCCGGGCGTCGGATAGTTCACCCATTGGGCAGCGAGAGGAAGCGCGAGCGCGGCCCCAAAAATCACCCTGCAACAGATGTGCATACTATAGAATAACGCCATGAGACCGGAGCCCATCGAGACGGTTCGATGATGCACCTCCCTTCGCGACATCGGCTTGTGGTGGGGATCACAGGTTTGATCTTCATCTTGGGATCGCTATCGGCGCAGACGGCGACGGCGCTGCGCGATGAGCCGGCATGTCAAACCCTGCGCCCCGCGTCAGCGGGCGGGCCGGTGCCAATGAATCCGAATGTTCTATTGTTGCGGTACCTCGGACGTGCGAATTACGAGGTCGCCTACCGCGGCCGGATCCTGCTGCTCGATACTTATTACGACAATTTGCGCTTGCCCTACGGAGAGCGTTTCGGCATCAAAGAATCGGACATTACACGCGCGGATTCCATCCTGGTGGGTCACACTCATTTTGACCACTTCGGCGACGCGCCCTCGATCGCCAAGCGCACCGGCGCCTCGATTGTCGCAGGGCCGATCGCGGCCAGATACATTGCCTCCCAAGGCGTGCCCGAGCGCCAGATTCACCTGGTTCGCGGCGGAGAGACCATCAAGTTCGACGGCTACATCGTGCAAACCGCCTTGGGCATCCACATGCCCATCGATGCTTCCGATGACGCCGGATTTCGCGAACTGATCACCACCGTCAATCCGCTTAGCGACGAAGAGAAGGCGCAGCTTGCGGAGTGGCGCAAAGGCCAGTCGGACGGAACACGCCTCGCGGCCGCCGAAGATCCGCAAGATCCCGAGAACGACACCGTTCATCATGGAACGTTTGTCTACGTGCTGACTTTTGACGGCGGATTCCGCTTGCTCTATTCCGATACCGCGGGAGTTCTTTCCGGAGGCGAGCGGGTGCTTGCGGATTCAATTCATGCGCAGGCCGGCAAGATCGATCTAGCCATCCTCGGTTATCTGCAGCTCGGATTCTCGCTTCCCAAGGCGATCAAGGTTACCGAGGCCCGAGTGAAGATTTGGAATCCGACCATCTTCCTTCCTTCCCATTTTCACGACGGCGAGAAAGCGGAATTGCCGGACATGCCGACTGGGCCACTGTTTGAATCCCTGCGCGAATCCGTGCCTGCCACGCACAGCATTGAGCCGATCTATCGCTCGCCCGTTTGTGTAAATACGAAGACCGACGAATATTTTGTGGGGTATTACGTTCACTAGATCATGCCGCTCCGAACCTCGGGAATCATAACCGCGATTGCGTTGATCGGCGTGACGTGCGCGCCGAACGCCCAGCCGGGTCAGTTCGACCAGGAAGCCGCATGCCAGACGCTGCAGCCCGCCGCCACGGGAGGGCCACTCTCGAAGAATCCGGACATCATGGTCCTGCGCTATTTCAGCTATGGAAACTACGAAGTGGCCTATCGCGGCAAGGTGCTTTTGCTCGACGCCTTCTACGACACCTCGCGGTCCCCGCTTGCGGAGCCGACAGGATTGAAAGAATCCGACGTTACGCGTGCAGATGCGATTCTGGTCGGACACACGCATTTGGATCATTTCGCCGACGCTCCCGCCATTGCAAAACGAACCGGCGCTCCCGTGTTTCTGGCTCCTCCCGGCGTCGGATACGTGAAGTCGCACGGCTTGCCCGAGAGCCAGATTCACGTCGTGCGCGGAGGCGAGACAATCAAGCAACCCGGCTTTCAGCTCCAGACCGCGCTCGGCATCCACATGGTGACCCCGCAGTATGCGTCCAAAGCGTATAACGATTTTGTCCGAAAGTCGTCTACGCTAACGCCCGCGCAGCAGAAGCAATTTACAGATTGGCTCACGCCCATTTCACAAGCAGCGAC
>JASHOU010000201.1 GCA_030038475.1 Terriglobales bacterium
ACGATCTATCCTTTCGCTTTTGACGGTTACATTGCCAGCAAGCACGAAACCGTCGCTCACAAGTATGAATACGTGCGCGGCGACGTTCACACGAACACGATTGAGTCGGCCTTCTCGCTCTTGAAGCGGGGGATTGTCGGCAGCTTTCACAAGGTCTCGATAAAGCATCTGCCACGTTATCTCGGAGAGTTTGAGTACCGCTTCAATCGGCGCAAGACGGGCGGGATGTTTGAAGAAACTTTGCAGCGGATCGCGGAGCGAAAACCGCTGACCTATACGGAATTGACCGCCGAAAAGACGGCCTAAAAACTAAGGCCCCGATTCGCGGTCGGGGTCTTAGTCAATCTTGATATGGAGGAGCAGGATACTCCCGTAAGTAACTATAACAGGAGTGTGCCCGCGAACAAAAGCGGGTGAAACATTTCTTTTCTGTGTTACTGGCCTCTATCTCAGTCATCTCTGGTCTTGCTGGAAACGTTTACAAGTGCAACCGCTGGGGTGCGGCTCTGTTCTTCTACGCTCTTTGCGGAATCCTGGCGCTGCTCGCAATAGTTGTTGGATGGATTGAAACCGTTCCACAACCACATCTCGTTCCCATTGGATACGGCAGAGAGGACGGGAAGGTGGACGGGCTTGTTTTCTTCAATGATGGGGAACCAGCGTACCTCATAGAGCCACCGAAACCAACCCCGTTGGGTGGCATGGGCGATGCCGTCTTGCATTTCGATGATCCGCACATTACTCGACTCAGCACTCTCGGCGGTAAACAAGTCTTTCCAATCATCGTGCGAGATTCTCTCGGGCAAGCCATAAACAGCTTGCGGGATGAGATGGTGCTCCGTGGTGTTGAGAATGTAATTGTGGCATTCAAGTATTCGGATGCGAAAAGGCCAACCGTTCTCCGTTATACAACCACCTGTAAAATCGCTCCGACCACTAAAGGAGTTTCAATCAGCTTGGTAGGCTGCAAATTCGCGTGGTGGATGTTGCGAAACTAGCCGACTTGACGGCTTTATTTTTGCGGCGGGATTAACTTCTCAGGTTTTTTCTTCTCGGTTTTCACTTCTGATTTCTTCACTGGCGCAGAGTTGGCAATCCTTCGCAACACGTCATCGAACCTGTCCTTGTCCACCTTCAGTTCTTTTGCCATGCGCCCATTCTAGCCCCTTGTGGATTGCGTAGCGCGTAGAAAACTCCGAGTGGCGGGGTGCACACTTTGCGTGGCAGTTAGCATCTCGATACTTTACATACACCAGCATTCATGCCCCAATACCTAAAGCAAGAGCCTCGGAATGTCCAATCCCGAGGCCCATGCAACCCATCAGATTGCGGTGTCAAAGACCACGATCTGATGCCCTTTTTATTGACGGCGAGATTGGGCATGAGGCAAGCCCAGCAGACTTATAATCTGACAACTCCCTGACCGGGGTTCTGTGGGTTCGACTCCCACTCTCGCCGCTCCAAACCTGTCATGCACCGTAGTGCTGTGTCACACTGCGACGCATACGTATAATTGCAGCCTCTAAACGTTTATGCAAGGGCTTGGTGTACACCGAGGAGTGCACTCGCCCTAGACCCTAAGCACAGGGCGAGTATATGTGTGAAACCGATAATTGTCGTACAAGTCTTTATTCCTGAATATTTTACAACTAAGTCATTGATAATAAATATTTTGGCAGGTAGGGGTTGGGGGGTAGGGGGTAACCCCATTGCAGCAAGTTAGACCGAGGCTCGGTCACCCAAGTTTTTTCGCTCTACAGAACTCGCTGTGGTGCCGGCTATAGAAGATGTAAATCATCAGCCCGAGCGCCAGCCAGATCACAAAGCGCAGCCAGGTAATCAGCGTCAAGCCCAGCATCAATCCGCCGCACAGAACCACCGAGATCAGCGGAAACCACGGAACAAGCGGCACACGGAACGCCCGTTTGCGATCAGGCTGATTTCGCCGAAGCAGGATGACTCCCAGCGAAACCAGCACAAAGGCAAAAAGCGTCCCGATGTTCGCCAGATCGGCCGCATCGCCGATATCCACGAGCCCCGCAGGAACTCCTACCGCGAAACAGGCGATCCACGTCGACCAATGCGGCGTCTTATACTTCGGATGCACCGCCGAGAACAATTTCGGCAGCAGGCCGTCGCGCGACATCGCGTACCAGATGCGCGCCTGCCCATACTGAAACACCAGCAACGAAGAGATCATCCCCATCAGCGCCCCGATCACAATGATCGATCGGAACAATGGATGCACGCCCAGGTACTTCATCGCGTACGCAACGGGTGCCTCAGCCGCTTCTCCAGAGACAAAGGTCGTGTACCTCATCATGCCGAGCAGCACCAATGCCACGCCCACGTAGAGCAGCGTGCAGATAATCAACGACATGATGATGCCAAACGGCAAATCCTTTTGCGGATTGCGCGACTCCTCGGCAGCCGTCGAAACCGAATCGAATCCGATATAGGTGAAAAAAACGATGGCGCCTCCGGTAACGATTCCGGCAAAACCGGAGGGCGCGAACGGCACCCAGTTCGCCGTTTTCACCAGCATTCCGCCGACCACCAGAAATGTCAGAATCGCGCCGATCTTGATCGCAACCATGACGTTGTTGGTCTCAGCCGATTCCCGCACTCCGCGCACCAGCAGCAAAGTGAGAATGAAAACGATAAGAAATCCCGGAAGGTTAAAGTAAGCGCCCGTCCACTGTCCCGACGCCCACACCGGACTCGCCCATTTGTCCGGTAGGTTCATGCCAAACGCCGCCAGTTGCGCCTTCGTATAACCGGCGAAGCCAACCGCCACCGCGACGTTCGAGACCACATATTCGAGAATCAGGTCCCAGCCGATGATCCACGCGAAAATTTCGCCGAGCGTCGCGTAGGAATAGGTGTAAGCGCTTCCGGCAATCGGAATCATCGACGCCAGCTCTGCGTAGCACAGGCCGGCAAAGCTGCACGCGATCGCCACCAGAAAAAACGAAATCGCAATCGAAGGCCCGGCCGCCGGACGCCCATGCATCAGCACATTGGCTGTGCTGCCGGTACGCAGGTAATTGACGATCACGTCGAGCGCCTGCGCGTGCAGAATCGACGGCGCGTTAAAATTTTCTCCGGCCGCGGCAGTTCCCGTGAGCACGAAGATTCCCGAACCGATGATCGCGCCGATCCCCAGCGCGGTCAGCGACCACGGTCCAAGGGTCTTACTGAGCCGGTGCTCCGGTTCTTCGGCTTCCGCAATCAGCTTGTCGATCGACTTGCAGCAGAAGGCCTGGCTATTGGAAGTGCGGATCACGCCAGCCGCCGGTTCAGTCGATGTCGACAAGAGTAAGTTGTCTCCTCACATCACCCGTGTGGTCGAGCGACGGACGCTTGCGCCCGTTCTCCCCCATGTGGCGGAATAAACAGGCGCTCTGCCCTCGCTAGAAGTCAGTGGCCAGAAGTTCGCGGCTCTTACCGTTTAGCCTGGCCGCGTGCCAACTTTTTCACCTTACGCTTCTTCGATCCGCGCGCGTAGTCGCGAGGCTTCTTCGGCTTTTCCGCTTTGATTTTCTTGCGGGCGGCTCGTTTGCTTTTTTTGCGTTCTTCTTTGCTCAGCGTCTTCGTATTTGCCATGAATCCTTTTGTGTTCCTTCGTTCTTGAATTGATATCTCTAACTAATATTGTCATTCCGAGCGCGCGTTTGGCGCGAGGAATCTGCAGTTTGCCCGAAGCTAAATTACAAAATTACCCGATTACGAAATTACCAAATTTGTTTACGCCCGCTCCAACTGCGCATACTTCTCCACCAGCTTTTTCAAACCGAAGCGAGGGAATTGTACCGTAATCTTAGCGCCTTCCCCATCCCCTTCGCGCTGAAAAACCGTGCCCTCGCCGTATTTCGGATGCTTGACCTTTTGCCCCGGCCGAAATCCCCTTCGCCCGGTGGGCTGTTCCACGGCCAACTTTGGCCGCGAAAATTTCTTGCCGCGCGACGCGAAAAATTCGGCAATGTTGTCAATCGAGTTGTAGCTCGCAAGCGGAACCGCACTCTTCGCCCTGGCGTGCGACGGCCTGACTCGCGCCGGATCCCATGCCGCGCTCTGATCTTCGTCTTCGTAGGAATAGTGTGGCCCGGTCTCGTGTAGC
>JASHOU010000202.1 GCA_030038475.1 Terriglobales bacterium
CGGAGTTGGTGTGGCGGAAGGTAGCGGGCGAGGGCGCCCGCTCCACACGGGATCGGGTTGCAGAAGTTTTTCCAGGTCGCCGATGGTGGCTGCGGCGGCGAACTTGGTTTCGCTCAGATCCACTTGAAATCGATCTTCGAGAGCGCTCAGCAGTTCGACGCGGTCGAGAGAACTTAAGCCCAAAGCACTCAGGCCCAGAGAACTCAGCCCCGGAGACCTCAGGCCCAGTCTGCTTTCGAGACTCGCATCCAGCGTCAGGTTCTGAGGAACGCGGCCGGTAATTCGGGTCAGCAGTTCAGCCAGCGGTCGCGTGGAGTCCGCCGCCGTCGCAGATTGTCCGGCGAATGCCGCTTCGACCGCATCCCGAATCAGATTGCGTCGCGGTTTCTGCGTGGCGCTGCGGGGAAAATCTTCTTCGGGCCAGACGAACCAGGTACGTATGCGCTGATATTCTGCCAGAGTTTCGTTCGCATGCTGGACGATTTGCCGCGCGACAGCATCCGATTTGGCGCTGGATGATTCAACGTTGTCCGATTTGCTAGTGTCGGGTTCGACCGTGCCCGAGCCGTCACCATCGCGGCTGCGCAAAATCAGCACCGCGCAAGGCTCGGCATTTCCACCGCGCTCCAGGCCGACGACCACGCAATCCCGAACTTGCGGTTGCCGGCGCAGCGCGGCTTCCAGGTCTTCGGGATAAATGTTCATACCTGCGGGCGTGACAATCACTTCTTTTTTTCGGCCTTTGAAAAAGAGATTGCCCTGCTCGTCGAGCGCTCCCAGGTCGCCGGTGCGATACCAGCCGTCGTCTTCCAAGGTCGCCACCGGTTGCAGTTCGCGACCGTTCCAGTAGCCACTGGCGACGCCAGTGCCCCGCACCAGAATTTCGCCGTCTTCGGCGAGCTTGACTTCGCGACCGGGAAGCACCTTTCCGATGGAACCGCGGCTAGTGTGGAAGGGGTGGTTCAAGCTGATGAGCGAAGTGGTTTCGGTCAGGCCGTATCCCTGGACAACGGCGTAGCCGAGGCGATGCCAGAATTCTTCGATATCACGGTCGAGAGCGGCGCCGCCGCTGATGATGGCCCAGAATTTCCATCCGAAGCGGCGGCGTACATCGCGGAAGGTCCACCAGCGGCGAAAAAAATGCTGGTTTTTGGCGAAGGCATAGCGCACGGCGAAATTCTCGCGCTTCCCGCTCAGATCGAAATCCCGCTCGATCTTCTGCTTAAGTGATTCGATCATGCGCGGCACGGCGACCAGCACGGAAACGAGCTCGCGGCGGATGGTCGCGATGATTTCAGAAGGGTTGAAGGTGTTTTCGAAGACGACTGTGCCGCCAAGCAGCGGAGGAAGAAAGATTCCCAGGAATTGCCCGAAGACGTGGCTTAGCGGGAGCAAGTTCAAAAAGCGGATGGGATGCGCCAGCCGCTCGTACTTGAGATATTTTTGCATTTCGGCTTCGATCGGGCGAATGTTGCCGGCAACATTGGCATGGGTGAGCACCACTCCCTTAGGCTCGGCCGTAGTGCCAGAGGTGAAGACGATTTCGAGGGGATCGGAGGGGTGAATCTGCGCTGGTCTGAAGCGGTGCGACGAATATTCGGCGACCGCACGGGCGAGATCGACGGGATCGATGATTACGATGGTCGGCGCGGCGACATCTTCTTTTTCAAGGGCAGAAGCGCGTTTTTCAAGAGCGAAAGCTCGTTCATCAAAAACCGATGCGCGCTCACGCGGGCACAACACCAACCGGGTTCGCACCTGCCCGGCAATGCGGCGAGCAAAATCGGGGCTCGCTCTATCGTCGATCGGGACGGCAACTACGCCGCAGACCGCGCACCCGAGGAACGCCGCGACCCATTCAGCACAGTTCGGAGTCCAGAGGAGGACGGCATCGCCTTTGACGATTCCGCGTGCCACAAGCAGCCGGGCAAACTGATAGGCCACGTGGGAGACGCGCTGGTAGCTCCAGCGTTCGTGACGGTAGCCACGGGGAAACACGTAGGCGCAGGAGTTAGCCTCGCGCTTACCCCAGCGCTCGAAATCGTCCAGCGTATCTAGAAGACTTGCCCGCACACCCTGTTTAGTAGCACAATTCCCAGAACTTTACAGGGGCCGGCCTGAGGTAGAGGCTGTTTTGGGGGGAATGAAGACGGTTTTCCCAATTCGCAGGACGCTGGATCGCGTGGTTCTTGGGCTGCCGATTTTCGCGCTGTTGCTGCGGACTCTGATCTCGTGCTCGCCGTCCAGCTCAACGAATGGTGCGAGTTCGGCGTCTTCTGTCGCTGCTGGATCTGCTGTGTCCGGTTCTTCCGCGTCTCGTTCTTCCTCAGCCTCGCCAGAGAACGACCTGGCGAACGGCCCGGTGCGCGATCTACGCCGTGACGAGGCCGAGGGCGGACACATTCTGCGAAAGCATGTAGGGCAGACCGAGGCGCAACTGCGGGAACGACTGGAGCGGGAACGGAACATTACCGGCGCGTCGACCTACACCGATCGCTCGACGGCAGAACATGTGGTGGGCGCCGCGATTGCACAGTCGCAGGAGCAGATTGAGAGCTGGCTGAGCCAGCCAGGGAGACACCCTAACCTGGTGCTGGATTACGATACGTATGCTCCCATCGGCCGCAGCATGAATCGCGGCGAAGTGCACTCGCACGTGTGCGAACACGCGATCGTCGTTCTGAGATATATGGGGCCCGACCGATACTATGTTTTGACTTCCTATCCGGAGTGCCGCTCATGACCAACTCGAAACCGGAAATCAACGCTGCGAACTTTCCCGAGCTCCATACTTTTTTGCGGGGCTATTTTCACGAAGATGTCACCGATGAATACGGAACTGCGCCGGAGGCGGCCGATCAGTTTTGCGAAGACGCCGAAACGGACGAGCGCATTCCAGTGGCGCAGCAGTGGCAGCAGCTCATCGAGTTGACGGGGACGGAGCCGGCTCCGTTGAATGCGGCTTTGAAGAAGCTGGGCAGCGCCGTTCGCCTGAATGAAGAGGAAATACCACAGGTTACGGCGATTTTTGCCCGCTGCCTGGCGGTCAAACCGCACCGGCGCGTGGCCAACGAATAAAGGCTGGTCTGGCTCGGGAGCATTGCCCGGGCATTCTGCGTGCGAGCACGCAAGTCACTACGCAATCAGCCCCTGGTGCTGGTAGCATTAGAGGTGTCTGGGGAGTGGTTCAGGCAACCATTCCTTTGTGACGGAGGTTACAGCACGACTGTGCCACCGCTCAATACCATTTGGCATGCGCGAGCTTCGTCCCGCGTAATACTCTCTTTCGCTTGCAGTTCTTCTCAGGAGGACCGATGCCCCAAGATACCTTGACCATCACCGACAACCGAACCGGGCAGAGTTACAACTTGCCGATCACAGACGGAACAATCCGCGCGATGGATCTGCGCAAGATCAAAACCAAACCGGACGATTTCGGCCTAATGACCTACGACCCCGCGTTCACCAATACCGCTTCCTGCCGGAGCGCGATCACTTATATCGATGGTGACCGCGGAATCCTGCGCTATCGCGGGTATCCCATCGAAGTTTTGGCGGAGCACTGCACTTATCTGGAAGTCGCTTATCTGATTCTGTTCGGCGAACTGCCGACGGCAAGCCAACTGAAGACCTGGGTGCATGAGATCACGCATCACACCATGCTGAATGAAAGCACCAAGAAGTTTATGGAAGGCTTCCGCCACGACGCGCATCCGATGGCCATGCTGGTGAGCACGGTCGCGGCGCTGGCCTCGATGTATCCGGAAGCGAGACAGGTGCATGACCACGAAAACCGGCTGTTGCAGATCAAGCGCCTGATCGGCAAGATGCCCTCTATCGCGGCGATGTCGTATCGGCACAGCGTCGGATTCCCGTATGTTTACCCGGACAACGATCTTACCTATCCGGAAAACTTCATGAACATGCTGTGGAAGATGGTCGAACCGAAGTACGTGGCCAATCCGGCGATCGCGCGGGCCATCGATATCCTGTTTATTCTCCATGCCGACCACGAGCAGAACTGCAGTACCAACGCCATGCGATGCGTGGGCAGTTCCGAAGCCGACCCCTACCTGTCGACGGCGGCGGCGGCGGCGGCGCTCTCAGGCCCGTTGCACGGCGGCGCGAACGAAGAAGTATTGCGCATGCTCGACGAAATCGGGTCGAAAGAAAATGTGCACGCCTACATCCGCAAGATCAAGGAAGGCAAAGGCAAGCTGATGGGCTTTGGGCACCGGGTCTACAAGAATTACGATCCGCGGGCGAAGATCATCAAGTGGACGGCCGACCGGGTGTTCGAGGTTACCGGACACAATGCGAAACTGGAAATCGCGCTGGAACTGGAGCGCATCGCACTCGAAGACGATTACTTCGTGCAGCGCAAGCTCTATCCCAACGTCGACTTCTATTCTGGCATCATCTACCAGGCGATGGGCTTCAAGCCGGAAATGTTCACGGTGCTGTTTGCCATTCCGCGCACCATCGGCTGGCTGGCACAATGGCAGGAAATGCTGAGCGATCCGGAGCAGAAGATCGCACGTCCGCGCCAGATTTGGGTTGGACACGATACGCGGGAGTTCGTGCCGATCGAAAAACGGGAGAAGCAACAGCCAGCGACGGTGTAGAGCTCGCCGCGAACTGCGGTCGAGGTTGGATGAGAACGATGCAAGCGTAAGCCTGCGGCGCGAAGCACAATTGTGCATTCGCGCCGCTTATTTTTTCGCTTGCGGCAGCAAGTGGTGTTAAGGGGGCGCGGTACTTCTACGGGAATGCTAGCCTCCGGCGATTGCGCCGATGATTACGAATGGCTCTTTGCCCGAAGCGACTGCATCGGGCAGAGGGGCGTCTGGCGGCTGGTGAGACAGGTCTTCTTCGCAGGCAAAGAAGCGCAAAAATGGACGCCGCTGCTGCGTGATTTGATCGCGGATAGTGCCGCGCAGCATGGGATAGCGGGCTTCAAGGGCGTCGAGGACGGAGCGCTGCGTGGGTGGACCCGGCTTCAGGTCGGCGATTTCGAGCGTCACCTCAGCGCCGACCTGGGCAAGCGTTCGCAGGTGGAATGGAAGGATGACGCGGATCATGCTTCACCGAAACGGATTTCGAACCGTGAGTTGCCGATTGATGATCTGGCCGTCCTGCAAATCTTCGGAATAAAGCGTTTTACAGCCAGACTCCAGCGCGGCAGTGGCTACCAGCGCATCGTAGATGTTGTACCCGTAATGTTCGGCAATGGCCAGAGCGGCTTTATGCGTATCGAGGGAGATCGGAACCGGCTTTGGACATAGGATGCCGATGACATCCAAAGATTCTCTTATTTCTCTCCACGACATCCCCAACTTGCGCCGCGCCACCGAGACAAACTCGTTCAACGCTTGAACGCTCAAAACGCCGCCGCTGGCGAGGAGCGCCTCGGTTTTGGAGGCGCGAGGATCGTCCTTGGCCAGCGCATAGATTAATACGTTTGTGTCGAGGAAATATTTAACGGGCATTTGCTTCTGTCCGGTCAAAAACAAAACCAGGCGGCAAGGGACGCCGCAGCCGGCGCAGGCGGTCGAGGGCCCGCTGCCGCTTGGGATCGCGCTGCACCTCGAATTTGCGCTTGTCGGCGATCCTGATTTCGATCTGGTCGCCCTCTTTCAGGTTGAGCGCTTCCACAACCTGAGAGGGCAGCCGTACGGCCAGACAGTTACCCCACTTTGAAACTTGCATAGTCCCTCGGTTCCAAATATACATTGTCATGATCTACATTGTCATTGTATATCTTTTGGCAGAACCAGGACATGACTTCATTGGGTGGTAATCTCACTCCAGCGTTTGTGCCTCAACCGACAGCACAGCTGGCAGGTCGCGGACGATGGAGTTCCAGGTGTTGCCGGCGTCGGCGGAGGCGTAGACCTGGCCGCCGGTAGTGCCGAAATAAATTCCGCACTCGTCTAACGAGTCGACGGCCATGGCGTCGCGCAGCACGTTCACGTAGCAGTCTTTTTGCGGCAGGCCCTTGGTAAGCGGTTCCCACTCGTTGCCTCCGCTGCGGCTGCGAAAGACGCGCAGCTTGCCTTCAAGGGGAAAATGCTCGGAGTCGCTTTTGATCGGCACGACGTAAACCGTCTCCGGTTCGTGGGCGTGCACGTCGATCACAAAGCCGAAGTCGGTGGGCAGATTGCCGCTGACCTTGGTCCAATTGTCGCCGGCGTCGTTCGAGCGCATGACGTCCCAGTGCTTCTGCATGAAGAGCACTCCCGGACGTCGCGGGTTCATCGCGATATGGTGAACGCAGTGGCCGACTTCGGCGGTCGGGTTGGGAATGTATTTTGAATACAAGCCGCGATTGATCGGCTTCCAGCTCTCGCCCCCGTCGTCGGTGCGGAAGGCGCCAGCGGCGGAGATGGCGATGAAGATTCTGTTCGCATCGCTAGGATCGAGAATGATGGTGTGCAGACACATCCCGCCCGCGCCCGGTTGCCAGTGGGGTCCGGTGCCGTGCCCGCGCAGGCCGGGGAGTTCCTTCCAGTTCCGGCCTCCATCGGTCGAGCGGAACAGGGCGGCGTCTTCGACTCCGGCATAGACGGTTTCAGGATCGGTGAGGGAGGGCTCGATATGCCAGACGCGTTTGAACTCCCAGGGATGCTGCGTGCCGTCGTACCACTGATGGGTGGTGAGCGGCTTGCCGGTTTCGGCGGACGCGTCATAGGCGAACTTGTTGCTCTCGCTTTGCGGCGGACCGGGCGCGGCGGGCTCTCCGGCGGGCGTTCCCGGCTGATGCCAGGTCTTGCCGCCGTCGTCGGAGCGCTGGATGATCTGGCCGAACCATCCGCTCGACTGCGAAGCATAGATGCGATTGGGATCGACGGGCGAGCCTTTGAGATGATAGATTTCCCATCCCGCGAAGTGCGGGCCGCTGATCTGCCAGTTTTCGCGCTTGCCGTCTGAAGTTAGAATGAACGCGCCTTTGCGCGTGCCGACCAGGACCCGTACTGTACTCATGCCTTCCTCACCGATTTTCAATCGCGAAATCAGGGACGCAAGGTAGCAGAATATACGAATCAGGAAACTCTAGCATCAGGGCGTGGTTCCTGGCTCCCATTTTGGATGCCACAGGGCGGAGTTTTTCAGAACCGGACGTACACTCCCTTTTGGTTACCTCGGGTAATCGTCGGTAACCATCACGGTCTCTCGACCCGGCTTTACAATGTCCTTACTCCGCAGTGCCGACTGTACGGTTGGCGGGGTTTCGTCTGGGAATCTCCCGGCGAGGTTCGGGCCGTTCGGCCACGCGGCGGAAGGAGCGTGGACCGGGCACGAGGCTGGAGTCCGCATACCCTATGGCGTTTGGTTTTGGTTTCAACAAACAAAAGGTTCTCAGCGCCGCGGAAAAGTTTGTCCAGCAGGGCAAGCTGCAGAACGCCATTGCTGAGTACGAAAAGATTCTCAGTCACGACGCCAACGATCTGACGGTCAATAACACGATCGGCGATCTCTACTCGCGTCTGGGCGACAGCGCCAAAGCGATCGAGTGCTTCAAAAAGGTGGGCGACGCCTACGCCGCGCAGGGCTTCACGGTCAAGGGCATCGCCATGTACAAAAAGATCACCAAGCTGCAGCCGAGCGTGGATGGATCTTTGAAGCTGGCCGAGTTGTACACGCAGCAGGGCTTGTTCAACGACGCCCGGGCGCAATACCTGCAAATCGCCGAAGACTTCATGAAGAATGGCGATCTCGACCAGGCGGTGCGGCTTTTCCAGAAGGTCCTGGAAATGGACCCGGAAAATGTGCCCATGCGGGTGAAGCTGGCCGAGGTTTATGTCAAGCTGGGAAAAAAGAAAGAAGCGTGGGACATCTTCAGCGCGGCGGCGGAGGCGTTGCGGTCGCGCGGCTCAGCTGCGGCTGCCGAAGACATTCTGAAGCGCATGCAGGTGTTGGACCCGGGCAGCAGTTATGTTTTGCTGCTACGGGGAAGGGCGGCGATCGAGAGTGACGATCCGAAAAGCGCCATCGAGTATCTGGAAAAAGCGTCCGATCTCGATTCCCATCCCGAAGGCCTGCGCGATCTTCTTAAGGCTTACCTGCGAGCGAGCAACCCGGCCAAGGCTGCGCCGATTGCGGAGAAGCTGCTCACCGTGCACAACGACGCCGAGGGATTGTTTCTGCTGGCGGAGGGTTGCGCGCGGCTGGGGCAATATCACGAGGCGCTCGATGTTTATACCCGCCACGCCGATCGTCTGCTGGCAACCGATTCGACCAAGCTGGTAAGCAGCCTGCACACCATGATCGGCCAGGTGCGTGACGATGCCGGGGCGCTCGATACATTGTTGTTGTTGCTGAATAAAGCCGGCGAGAGCACGCACGTCAATGAAGTTACCGAACTCCTGGCGCACGCCTCGGTCAAGGATGGAAATCTGGCTCGCGCCCGCGACCTCTACCAGATGCTGGCGACCACCGAACCGCAGAACCCGCTGCACATGCAGAATTGTCAGCAGGTGGCGGATCGCATGCAGGCGGAATCGCCCGCGCTGGGAATCACAGCTGAAGAAGGCGCGGTGATCGTGGAGGAGTTGGAAGCGATTGCGCCCGTCATCGACCAGGCTTATCCCAACGATATCGCGATCTCGGTGCGCTCCGCAGTCACCGATGCGGATCTATTCCTTTCTTACAATCTGCCGGATAAAGCGATTGTGCCGCTGCTGGGTGCGCTGCCGCAGGCGCCGCGCGATGTGCGGCTCAACCAGCGCCTAGCTGCACTCCATACGCGTTTCCATCGATTCACAGAAGCGGCGGTCTGCTGCCGCACGCTGGAGAGTGTTTATCACGACGCCGGCTATCCGGATGAAGCCGTACGCTACGGCGATTTGGCGGCGCGCTACGAAGAGAGCGCGACAACGAGTATGCCTTCTGCTGCTGTGGCTGCCGAAGCGACGAGCGCACCGTCATCGGTCGCGACAAAAGCCGCCCGGCCCGAGGCCAAGCCCGGGCCCGCTCGGTGGCCGACAGCCACTCCTCCCGCTACGGATCCTGGCGCTGCCGGCGCCGCGCACCCGGAATTGGCCATCGAGGAAATGCCGGTGCACGCAGATGCCGAGGCGCACGATGCTTCCTCCGACCTTGCTTCCGAGTGGGAGAATTCGCTTTCGGTGGATGAGCCGGCTGCGGCGGCGGAACTGCCGGCTGCGGTTGCTGACCGTGCCGATAGCTCCGCCAATCCCGAGATCGCCGAGACGGTGGAAGAAATCC
Organism: Terriglobales bacterium; assembly: GCA_030038475.1. Classification (GTDB taxonomy): domain Bacteria; phylum Acidobacteriota; class Terriglobia; order Terriglobales; family Acidobacteriaceae; genus Acidiflorens. The sequence continues at coordinate 9,229 of JASHOU010000202.1, forward strand.
GTTTCTATCTCGAGCATTTCATGACCGATCAGGCACACGCCGGCCTGGAGAAGCTCGAATCCATGACCAGCGACGCGCATGTTCTCGGTCCGTTGCGTGCCGCCATCGCTTCCGCCAGCCAGCCATCCACCGAACCGGAACCAGAAATCGCTGAGATCAACGCAGACGAGATCAATGCCGATGAAATCAGTGCCGATGAAGCCGGTGGGCACGAGATTAATGCGGATGCCATCAGGACCGACGTGCCCACGGATTTTGTGGTTGAAATGGCGACCGAGGACGCGACGACGGTCGCAGCTTCGACCGATCTGACCGGGCACCATCCTGCGGCTCACGAGGAAATGGCGGTGGAATCTGCGCAAGCGCCGGAACCGATGTATGCCGGACGGCCTGCCAAGCCGGAACCTGCGAAAGCTGCGCTGGCGAAGGTGGTATCTGCAAAACCCAGCGAGCTGACCGAGTTGGTCGCCGATCTTGAAGCGTCGCTTGGCGATTCCTTCCCGCAGGCACCGCCAGCCGAAAATCAGCCATTACCAGGCTGGCCGGTCGCGGCGCCGACACCGGCGGCTGCCAGCGCCAACGGTCCAGAGAAGAAGAGGCGCGCGGCGAAGACTCCCGAGCCGGCAGCGCCGGTCGAAGTGGAGCAGATCGAGATTGCAGCTCCGGCTAAGCCGGCAGTGATGCCCCTGACGGCCGCATCAGTGGGAGGCGCGGCAACCGGCGCAGCTCCTGCCATGAGCTACAGTCCGGCTCCCGTGCGTCCGCTTGGGGCGGGAGCGCAGGCAATGCATCCCTCCGACAGCGTCGATCTATCGGAGATGTTCGGCGAGCTGAAGCAGGAACTTGAAGAAGAAGTTACCGCGGGCGACAATGATCCGGAGACGCATTACAACCTGGGCGTCGCATTCCGCGAAATGGGCCTGCTTGACGAAGCCATTGCCGAGCTGCAAAAGGTTTGCAGCGCCGTCGAGCGTGGGCACGCATTCTCGCAACGCGTGCAGACTTACACCTGGCTGGCGCAGTGCTTCCTGGATAAGGGAGTTCCCGAGGCTGCCATCCGCTGGTACGAAAAGGCGCTTACTCTTCCCGGGCTCGACGACGAAGCGTGGCTGGCCATCAACTACGAATTGGGATCAGCATGTGAAACTGCCATGGACAAGGCGGCGGCTTTGCGCCACTTCACCGCCGTCTACGGCACCAACATCGATTATCGCGACGTGGCCGAGCGCATTCAGGCCCTAAAGTCGTAGAATGCACAAAGTGGGTTCGAAACTTGCGCCGGGATCCGAGGCGACCCTGCGCCCGTCCCCACGGCCTTAGTGACGGCCCCTGATAACGACGCGCGCAATGGTTTCCGATCCCAAACTACCTTTTGCCGGCGAATCTACCCGTGTCGGAGAACTTAAAACTCCGGCAGCGGTTCCGATTCCACTTCCAGTTCCTGTCGAGGCGCACACACCATCCGCGCCTGCGCTCTCGGGCGCACGGTTGTGGCTGCGCCGCATCGGAGTGCTTTTGTTTGTATTTTTGTGCGCGACGCTGGGAGTGATGCTGATGATCCTGCCCTGGCGTCCGGAATGGTCCAATAATCCTCTGCTGCTTCCTTATCCCACGCTGAGAAACCTGGTCGGCAGCGGCTTCGCGCGCGGGATTGCCACCGGCCTCGGAGCGCTCAACGTGTGGATCGGATTCTGGGAGGCGATTCAGTATAGGGAAGAGGAGGAGTGAGCATCATTGCTAGATTTGTAATTGGCAATTTGTAATTTGCAATTTAAGGCCGTGCCACTCATGAAGGCCAAGAAGGTCCAATTACCAATTACAAAATCACAAATTCCAGGCCGACCTAAAATCGCGATTCTTCAAATTATGACCGATCAAAAACTCAAGCCAGCTCCACTTGCGTATCAGAACGAACCGTTTCTGAACAGTCCCGATGGTAGAATTTTTCGTCTGCTGGCGGAATACAGCGAACCGCTGTCGCGTTTTCGCCGGGAGCAGATCCAGGACACTGTGGTTTTTTTCGGCTCCGCCCGCGTCGACAATCCGACCAGCGCGGCGCGCCAGTTGACGGATGCGCGAGGGAAAGGCGCGTCAAGCTCGTTCCCACACCCATCCAAGGAAATGAAGCGGGCCGAGGCTGCTATTGACATGGCTCGCTACTACGACGACGCGCGCCAGTTGGCTCGCATGCTGACCGAATGGTCTACCCAAATCCCGGCCAAGCGCCACCGCTTTGTCGTGACCACCGGCGGCGGCCCGGGCATTATGGAAGCCGCCAATCTAGGCGCTCATGAAGCGGGAGGGAAAACTATTGGCCTCAACATCAACCTGCCGTTTGAGCAGAATCCGAACCCCTACATCACGCCTTCGCTCAACTTCGAATTTCACTATTTTTTTATGCGCAAGTTCTGGTTCGCGTATCTGGCTAAGGGGTTGGTAATTTTCCCTGGCGGTTTCGGGACGCTCGATGAGCTGTTTGAAATCCTCACGCTTGCGCAGACCGAGAAGCTGGCCAAAAAAATTGTCGTCGTCATTTATGGCAGCCCTTACTGGAAAAAGATTCTCAATTTCGAGGCGATGGTCGATGCCGGGACAATCTCTGCCAAGGATCTCGAACTGTTCAAAATGTCGGACTCGCCGGAAGAAAGTTTCGAGTTTCTGAAAGAGGGATTGACCCGGTATCATCTCGCCCCACAGCAAGCCCGGCGCGCCGGTGAATCTGCGGTACCGGAGATCGCCAAGACGCTGCCCTGACCGTGTGGCGCGGGCGCCCTCGCCCGTGTCGTCGACGGATATTGGGAGAAGCTCTCTTCGTCGTTATTCCTTGCCTTTACATCCGTAAAAATGAATTGGGACTGGTAGGCCCGGCAGGAATCGAACCTGCAACCCTCG
>JASHOU010000203.1 GCA_030038475.1 Terriglobales bacterium
CAGGATAAGCCGCTTTCACTCTCCGCCAGCATCTGCTTCGAGCAATCGTATTCCGGCGTGGATGGCGATAGCGCAAGCTCCACCGAAATTTACGCGTTGCTTTCTGCTCTTGCCGATTTGCCGATTTCGCAGGAGTACGCGGTGACCGGCTCCGTCAATCAGCAGGGCGATATTCAGCCGATTGGCGGCGTAAACGAAAAGATTGAAGGTTTCTTCGATGTTTGCAGGCTCAAAGGCCTGACGGGGAAGCAGGGCGTTCTGATCCCGAGCGAGAACGTCGAAGACCTTATGCTGCGCGACGATTTGATCGCGGCCGTTGCCAAGGGCCAATTCCACATCTACCCGGTGGCCACCGTCCCCGAGGGCATCGAACGCCTCACCGGCGTTCGCGCCGGAACTCGTGACTCCAGCGGCAAATTTGAGCCGGGCTCGGTTTTCGCTCGCGTGGATGAACGGCTCACCAAGATGGCTGAGACGCTGCGTGGATTCAACGAGTAGTTCCTACCGCATCCGATCCATCAATTCCTGTTGGAAGTCTTCTGCGACGTGCTGTCGCGCCCGCTAAAGCAGATGCTTTGTGTGCAATTTCATTTCGAGAGGTTTGTTGGCCCGCAGCACGGTCAATTTGTAGTCGTGGTCGAGGTCGGCAAACATCATCCGAACATCGGCGAGCGTCAAATCAGCGGCCGCCTGATTGTCAATTCCGGCAATGACGTCGCCCTTCTGAAGGCCCGCCTCGGAGCCCGGCGAGCGCGCGGCTACGCCCGCGACCTCAAACGTTTTCAAATTGGGGCCCTTGGCGATCACGGCTACCCCGCTTCCATCCAGTTCGATGTTGTTTGGATAGGTCGAGTTCGTCTCGATAATCATCCGCTGGTGCGGAAGATCCAGAATCACGCGGAATTTTTTCCAGATTAGATTTCCAATGGCTGCTCCGCGTGGGAGCGCTTCGGTACCGGTCGGTTCAGGAAACTCGACCGGCGGCGTCGCGATTGCGTAGGGCCCAATGAAAAGCGTTTCCGCGCGCGTGCTGGGCGTCCGGCCGCCATCCAGATCGGGATACGCAAATCCCTTGATTTTGCTCATCTTTATTTTGTGTGCCGCAGCAGTCGCACGGGAAACCGCGATCGCGCCATTGTATTCCGTGCGAATCTCGAATTCGTCGTCAATGGCCCGATGGCCGGGCAGCTTGAGCTTCGCCTTGACGTGGGGAATCCCCTCGCGGACGAAAAGCGGCAGCGTGACGCCTTTGCCGGAGTATTGATACGCCTTCGGATCGTCAAAATGAATGGAAGAGCGATCGTATTCGATCTCAACGACGAACTTGCGGAGCACATCGGCGGACAGCACTCCTCCAATCGGCCGCCCTGCGACCGAGGAAATGCCGGCGAGCGATTTCGGGTCGATGTGTGGGACAAGTATGTCCAGATCGGGCAAAGTCAGAAGCGTGTTCTTGAAGGTGACTGGAGCTTGAGGATTGGCGTCCGCCGGCAGCCATGGCGACGGATCGATGATTGTCTGCGGTTCGCCCGTGGCCAGCTCAAACATGACTGGCTTCGACTCATTCACTCGCACCGGAACGAATAGCCAGTTTTCCAGGACTTCCATCGGTGCTTGTGCGACGTTGCCGGCGTGCGCGAATCGCGATTGGATATCGTCCGCCGCAGGCGTCTGCTTCTGCGGATTTTCCTGCGCCGCTGCGCCGAACCACAACGCGGTTCCAGCCAAGCCCGCTGCGGCCCACCTTGCCGCGCGCACGCCCCAGATTTTCCTTGATACCTCTTTCATTCAGGTCTCCCGTTGGTGATTGGTTGCTGCCTCGCGATGCCGTGTTGCTCGCCCGATGCAGCGGGATTGTACCGAATCTCGCGTCAGTTTGCGGGAGCAAGATACGATTGACGCGCAAAAACGCGAAGACCATTGGCCAAGCCGGTCGCGCCGAGAACTTTTCCTCGATCACTCAGAACTCGGACTTCAATCGCGTGCATTCGGCGGTCGTGCGCCGGAAGAGGATACGCGAGCAGATACTGATGCCGCAATTGCGCGGAGATTTCGCGGTAGGCGCTGACGTAATCATTCGGCGAGGAAGGGAAGTAGGATCGCCCGCCGGTGATTCGGGCAATCTCGCGTAGAGCCTGATTCGCGCGCTCGAACGTGGGCTGATGATTTTGCGTTGACTTCTTCTGCTTGTAGTTGCGAACGGAGCCGCCCAGGCCGACAGTGAAAATCGTGGCATCGCTCGATTCAAGCCGGCGCTGCAATTCATTCCAGCGCTCCGGCGTTGACGTGTCGAGCCCGGTCGAGAGCAGGACGACCGCTTTCTTCTCAATCCCGGCGGGGAGCCATGCGACAGTGGAATTGACAGCGTCGTAGAAATTGAGGTCGCCCATGCCGAGAAAATACTGCAGGTTATCGAGGGCGCGGGTGATCGTGGAGCGATCGGAAGTAAAGTCCAGGATGAGACGCGCGGATTGATCGTAGGTGGCCAGAGCGATTTGATCGTCAGGCGCGAGTCCGTCGAGAAGCGCATAGGCCGCAGCAAGGTGCTGGCTCTGAATCAGATAAAGGGCTGGGCTCGTCTCGATTAATACGGCGATATGTGCGGGCGATTCGATTGAATCGAATATCGCGATTTTCTGTTCGGCGCCGTCATCAAAGACGCGGAATTGCGGCTGCGTGAGGTCGCCGCGAAAATTGCCCGCCCCATCCTCGACGCTCGCTTGAACCACCAGCAACTCCGAGCGCGATTTCAGCGGCTCCTGGATCGGCCGCGGAGGAGATGAGCTCGTAGTTTCCTGCGCGAGCGGAAGTGCGGGCAGCGCGAGCGCCAGCAGCAACAAACTGCACGCAAAGAAAGGCGCGCGCAATTTACCGCCGTCGCTCGAACTCCAATGCGCTCCTCAGAATCCGGGCGGCGTGCTCGCAGCCGGCGCGCTCGGCGCGGCTGCCGATGCATCTTTCGGCGTGCTCAGGTAGCCGCTGATCTCATCTTTGTTCACGTCGAACACAACAATTTCATACGGCGCGCGCGAGCCGTGAACGTAAAATTGTACTGGCTCGCCGGCGGTCTTGTCCTTCTTCTCGATCGTCTTGTCGTCCGCCAGGACGTTCATGGTGTATTTGAAGTGCTTCGCGTCTACTTTGCGCAAGGCCACCTGGATCGGGCCAACGTGCTGCATCTTGTTCGTCTTCTGCACTTTGAACTCATAGATATTGCGCTCGCCGAGCCGCTTGAGCTCTTCCACTTCCTC
>JASHOU010000204.1 GCA_030038475.1 Terriglobales bacterium
CGCCTCAGCTCTGTGGTGAGTGATTTTCATCGCGGTTTTGGGTGGCGCAGCCCTTCGGCTTAGCGATAAGTCCAGCATTTTAATTGAGGGCTTTAGCCCCTGAGGCAACAATGCTTGCACGCTCAGGCTTCGTAGCTAGCAACTAACAACTAGCAGCTTGCAACTCCTCTACTTCTTCGGCCGATAAATATCCGTCGCCAGCCCGTAAAAAATCTCTGCCGATTCCATGACCGTCTCCGAAAGCGTCGGATGCGGATGGATGGTCATGCCCACATCGGCTGCCAGCGCGCACATCTCGATCGCCAGCACGCCCTCGGCGATCAACTCGCCCGCGCCCACGCCCACAATGCCGATGCCCAACACCCGCTCCGTCTTCGGATCGATAATCCACTTCGTCAGACCCTCGGGCCGGTCGAGCGTGACCGCGCGTCCCGAAGCGCCCCACGGAAACTTGGCCACAGCAATCTCGCGTCCTTGCTCTTTCGCCTGCGTTTCGGTCAGGCCCGCCCACGCGATTTCGGGATCGGTGAACACAACCGCTGGAATCGCGTTCGGCTCGAACGCAACTTTGTGCCCCGCAATAGCTTCGACCGCAGTTCGTCCCTCGTGCATCGCTTTGTGCGCCAGCATCGGTTCCCCGGCAACGTCACCAATGGCGTAGATCGCCGGATCGGCCGTCTGCCGCTGCTCGTTGATTTCGATGAATCCCTTCGCGTTGACTTTGACTTTGGTTTTGTCGAGGCCGGGGATCTCCGAATTCGGCCGCCGTCCCACCGACATCAGCACGCGATCGAACACCTGCTCTTTTTCCTTTACGTCCGCGCCGTCCAGCGTGACGCGGATTCCATTCTTTTCTTCCTTCAGCGATTTAACGGTCGTGTTCAGCAGAATTGACGAAAAGAGTTTTTCGAGTCGCTTGTGCAACGGGAGAACCAGATCGCGGTCTGCGCCCGGCAACAAGCCCGGCATCATTTCAACGCAGGTCACTTTTGTTCCAAGCGTGGCGTAAACGGATCCCAATTCCAATCCGATGTAGCCGCCGCCGATTACGAGCAAAGTCTTCGGAATATCGGGGAGATCAAGCGCGCCGGTTGAATCCATCAGACGCGGGCTGTCGAGTTTGAGGCTCGGCACAACCGTTGGCCGCGATCCGGTAGCAATAACGATGCGGTCGAAGGTTAAAGTTTCTTCGCCTCCGGCCTGGCTCTTCGTGACTTTGAGCGTCGTCGAATCTACAAACGCCGCTTTGCCCTGAACGAATTGCACCTTGCGCATTTTGGAAATCTGGCCGAGGCCGCCGGTGAGCTTCGCGACGATGCCCGATTTCCAGTCGCGCAGCTTGTTAAGATCGATTTTCGGTTCGGCGAATTCGATGCCCCAGTTCTTCGCCTGCTCGGCCTCTTCGAGCAGCTTGGACACGTGCAGCAGCGCCTTCGACGGGATGCAGCCGCGATAGAGGCAAACGCCTCCGGGATTTACTTCCGGGTCGATAAGCGTGACTTTCATGCCGAGGTCGTTGGCGAGAAACGCGGCCGCATAGCCGCCCGGCCCGCCGCCAATTACAGCCACACGAAGATTCGAATTGTCGGTCATTTTCGTTATTAATCCCGTCAGTTTTTTTCAGTTTCTAGGAACTTTTATCGGCTTACCGCTCTCATCCCATACTAGGTGGATATTTCCAAAATTCAATCTATTGACGTCCACGAGCACAGCGTCAAAATTGGGATGCGGGAATCGAAAGACGAGCAGAAAACGCGCCGTCGTACGCTGCTCCGTAGGAATTTGTTTCGCAATTTCCGCCATGAAGGGATCACATTTCCTTCGCAAGTATTCGGGGAGTTGGCCGTACAGCTCCTTCTCAAAAGCAAACCCCGCATGTCTAAAGTGGCCCGCCCATAAATGCGCGCAAAGTTGTTCCTCGGGCATCGAACGAAGAATTGAGGTTACTCCCGCGCAGGTAACTTCGTTGCGCTGCCTTGCGATCTCCGCCTGTCTCCGTTCGTGCCGTGCTTCCTTATGTTCTTGAAGCGTGAAGTAGGCCAATATCAGCTCTAAAGCGAAGATCAGGGTAAGAGCAATTGCTTCGGCCCAGGCGGCGTTTGCCTCGGCCCACCAATTATGGCTGAGGCAGATAGCAATCATGTTCATCGAATCATTGACTACTCTATCCCTGCACACTCAGCAAAAACGGCTGCTCAAACGCCTCCGCGATCCAGCGCAGAAATCGCGCCGCGTCGGCGCCATCGATCAACCGGTGATCGTACGAGAGCGAGAGCGGCAGAATCAAGCGCGGCTCGAATTTGTTGCTGACCCACTCCGGCTCCATGCGCGAACGCGAAAGCCCAAGAATCGCAACCTCGGGATAATTCACGATCGGCGAAAATCCCGTGCCGCCGATCCCTCCCAGATTCGTGATGGTGAACGTTCCACCCTCCATCTCTTCGGACGTGAGTTTGCGGTCTCGCGCCTTCTTCGAAAGCTGCGTCATCTCCGCCGCCAGTTCGACAATATTTTTCTTGTCGACATCGCGAATCACCGGCACCAGCAATCCGCGATCGGTATCGACGGCCACGCCGAGGTTGATGTACTGCTTGTAAATGATCTCTTCCTTCGCCATATCGATCGAGGCGTTGAACTGTGGAAACACCTTCAACGCCGAGGCGCAAACTTTCAGCGCAATCGCGGTCACGGTCATCTTGCCGCCGGCCTCTTCGGCGCGCGGCGCAAACCGGGCGCGCAACTGTTCGAGCTCGGTGATGTCGGCGCGATCCTGCTGCGAGACGTGCGGAATCGTGTTCCACGCCTGCCGCAGGTGCTCGGCGGTTTTGCGTCGTACGCCGCGTATGGAAACCCGCTCGGTTTTGCCCCATTTCGCGAAGTCAGGCAATTCCGGTTCTACAAATCCCACGCGCGGCGCTTGCGCCGCTGCTGCTGCCGCGAGCAAAGCGTTTTTTGCCGCGAGCTTCACATCGTCTTCGCTGATGCGCCCACCCGGGCCGCTGCCCTGCACGCTGCGAATATTCACTCCAATTTCGCGCGCCAGCCGCCGCACATGCGGCGCTGCCGGAATGGGATCGCGATCGGTGCCCGCAACCTTGCCGAGTTGTGCCGGCATGGCGAACCCGGGCGCTGCGGGCGGCGGCGGATCTGGCGGCAGCGCCTGCTCTTCGGTCTTGCCCTCGGCGCGCAGCGCCAGTTGAAATCCAAGCCGTGCCGCCTGCTGCCCCGACATGTGCTCGACCGGCGCGTGCTTCGGCGCAGGCTCGGGCGTAGCGGCAACGCCACCCTCCAGGGTAAAAATCACCTCGCCCACTTTGACCTTCTGACCTTCTTTGACCTTCACCTCTCGCACCACGCCGCTCACGCTCGACGGAACTTCGACCACAGCTTTGTCGGTCTCAAGCTCCATGACCGGCTGCCCTTCAGAAACGCTCGCGCCCGGCGCGATCAGCAGCCGCACCAGATCGCCGGAGTCGATATTTTCACCCAGCTCCGGCAGCTTGAATTCGCCCGCGCGAGCAGCCGTGGTCGTCGCTCGCCGCTCGATTACCGGCCGAGCCGACTCCAGTCGATCAGTCTGAGTCGCCGCCGCGACCGGCTTCGCCTGGCTCGAAGAAGAAGTTGAAGATGAAATTGGCGCAGCGGAAATTGCAGTTGACGCGGAAGATTGCACAGCCGAAGCCACGTTTGCCGGTGCGCCGCTGGCCTGTGCCGCTGCCTTAGAAGCGGCCGGCTTCTCATTTTTTGGCGCAGATGCTCCCGCTTTCGGTGCCTGCGTTCCCGCGCCATTTTCCACCGTGAAGATGACCTGCCCCACCCGCAGCTTGTCGCCCTCCTTGACGCGAATCTCGCCAATGGTTCCGCTCACCGACGAAGGCACCTCCACGACCGCCTTATCGGTTTCCAGTTCCATCACCGGCTCACCCTCGGCGATGCTGGCGCCGGGCTTGATCATCAAGCGGACCAGATCGCCCGTCTCGATGTTTTCGCCCAGCTCGGGCAGCTTGAATTCCGTCGTCATCTCTTCCTGTCTTTAACCTGTTCAACGTGCAATGTTCCGCATTTTTAACAGCGCCAATCGATGTTGTCATCCTGAGCAACCGGGGTCCCCAGCAAGCCGCCTTTGCTTGCTGGTGTGGGGAGCGAAGGAACTATGAACTTGACTGTGCCAGATACAAACGGCTTTCCTTCTCAATTATGGCTGCCCCATCTTTTTCGCCCGCTCTTTTGGGTGTAACCGGAGCGAAATCCTTAGCTCGTCGCCGGACTCTTTTTCCCCGCATCAATCGCCATCTCGCGAATCGCCTTCTCCGCCAGCTTTGCCGGACACTCCCCGCCTTGTTTCTCATCGCACTTCTCACCCGCCAGCGCATGAAGCGTCGCCAGCACAATATGCTTCGCGTCCACTTCAAAAAAATCGCGCAGCGACGCGCGATTCTCGCTGCGTCCAAAACCATCCGTCCCCAGCGACAGCAGCTTTCCCGGAACCCACTGCGCAATGCTATCCGGCAGAACCTTCATGTAATCCGATGCCGCAATGAACGGTCCCGATGCGCCCGCGAGCGCCTGCGTAACATACGGCACTTTCGCCTTCTGCGTTGGATGCAGCATGTTCCAGCGCACGCAGTCGCTCGCCTCGCGATACAGCTCTTTGTAGCTGGTCACGCTCCACACATCCGCCGCCACGCCGTAATCCCGCTCCAAAATCGCCTGCGCCTTCAGCACCTCGAACATAATCGCGCCGCTGCCGAACAATTGCGCGCGCAGCTTCGCATCTTTCTTTTGCGAACCGCTATACAAATAGAGCCCCTTTAAAATCCCTTCGCGAATGCCTGGTCGATTCGGCATCTCGGGCATCGGCAAAGGCTCGTTGGTGACGGTCAAGTAGTAGAAGATCGATTCACCATCCACATACATCCGCTTGATGCCATCCTGAATAATGATGGCGATCTCATACGCAAACGCCGGGTCGTACGCCAGCAGATTCGGCACCGAAAGCGCGAGCACGTGGCTGTGCCCATCCTGATGCTGCAATCCTTCGCCCGCCAGCGTAGTTCTTCCCGCCGTGCCGCCCAGCAGAAATCCACGGCAGCGCACATCTGCTGCCGCCCAGATCAAATCGCCGATGCGCTGCAATCCGAACATCGAGTAATAAATAAAAAACGGAATCGTATTGATTCCGTGATTCGCATACGCCGTGCCGGCAGCGATAAACGAGCACATCGATCCCGCTTCGGTGATTCCCTCTTCCAGAATCTGCCCGTTCTTTGCCTCCTTGTAATAAAGGAGCGTGTCCATATCGACCGGCTCATATAGCTGCCCAACATTCGAATAGATTCCCACCTGGCGAAACAGCGCCTCCATGCCAAACGTACGCGCTTCATCGGGAACCACCGGCACGATTAGCTTGCCAACCTCCGGATCGCGCAAAAGCTTCGAGAGCAGCCGCACAAAAACCATCGTGGTCGAAACTTCGCGGCCTTCGGTGCCTTTGTAAAACTCCTCAAACAGCGTCTCTGAAACCGGCTTCAGCGGCGTCGCCCGCACCTTCCGCACCGGCATGTAACCGCCCAGTTGCTTGCGCCGTTCCTGCATATACTTGATCTCCGCGCTGTCGTCGGCCGGACGATAAAACGGCGCATTGTGCAGTTCATCGTCGGGAATGGGAATGCCAAAGCGCGAGCGGAAGATTTGCAGCTCGTCGTCATTCAGTTTCTTCTGCTGGTGCGTAATGTTCTTGCCTTCGCCCGCTTCACCCAGGCCATAACCTTTGATCGTCTTCGCCAAAATTATTGTCGGCGATCCCCTATGCTCAACCGCGGCCTTGTACGCGGCATACACCTTGATCGGATCGTGCCCGCCCAGCCTCATGCGCGCCAGTTGCTCATCGGAAAGATGCTCCACCATCTTCAGCAGCCGCGGATCGGTGCCGAAAAAGTTCTGCCGGAAATATGCGCCTGTTTCGACAAAATATTTCTGATACTGTCCGTCGGTGATCTCGCCCATGCGCCGCACCAGCAGGCCGTCTCGATCCGACTGAATCAGCCGATCCCAATCCGTGCCCCAGATTACCTTGATGACGTTCCATCCCGCGCCGCGGAAGATCGCTTCCAGTTCCTGAATGATCTTGCCGTTGCCGCGCACCGGCCCATCCAGCCGCTGCAGATTGCAGTTGACGACAAAAATCAAATTGTCGAGCCGCTCGCGCGAGGCCAGCGTGATCGAGCCGAGCGATTCCGGTTCATCCATTTCGCCATCGCCCAAAAACGCCCAAACTTTGCCGCCCGTCGAAGTTTTCAGTCCGCGATTCTCGAGGTACTTGATGAAGCGCGCGTGATAGATCGCTTGAATCGGACCCAGCCCCATCGACACCGTGGGAAATTCCCAGAAATCGGGCATCAGCCACGGATGCGGATACGACGACAACCCTCCGCCCGGTTTCAACTCGCGCCGGAAGTTCTCCAGTTTTTCTTTTGGAATTCGTCCTTCGAGGTAAGCGCGTGCGTAAATTCCGGGCGCGGCGTGTCCCTGAAAATAAACCATGTCGCGGTCGCCCGAGTCCGTCGCCGCCTGAAAAAAGTGATTGAACGCCACTTCGTACAACGTGGCCGCGGAAGCGAACGTGGAAATATGTCCGCCAATCCCCTCCTGAATTTTGTTCGCGCGCACCACCATCGCCATCGCGTTCCAGCGAACCAGGCTCTTGATACGGCGCTCCATCTCCTGGCTGCCGGGAAACGGCGGTTGCTGCCGCGAAGGAATCGTATTCTGGTACGGAGTCGTCGCCGTAAACGGCAGGTTGATCCCGGCCTCGCGCCGCGCGTGCAGCGCGAGTTGCTGCAAAAGCCGTCCCGCCCGCTCCGGCCCACCTTTCGAAAGCACGTAGTCGAGCGAATCCAGCCACTCCCGCGTTTCCAGAACTTCAATCCCGTTCGTCTGGGTCTGCTGCGAACCCTGCGTCGATTGCGTTGGCCGCGTAGAATCGGTCTGCATCGGTTGCTGCGCGCCCTGTGCCTGCTGTGCGTTGTCGGTTTGCTGCTCCAGCGTCTCAGCCACACTGCCCCCACTGAATGAATGCAATACCTCATGATAAGCAATCGCCAAATTTTTTGCTGACAGAAGGTGTGGACCACGCCTCAGATTTTCCTGAGACCTAAGACCTGCCCTACTCCAACGTCACCGCCTTCACCAGATTCCGCGGGCGATCCACATCCAGACCGCGCTTGGCCGCGACATAATATGCGAACAATTGCAGCGGAACGATCTCAAGAATCGGCGACAATAACTCAGGAGCGGAGGGAATAAAGATAGTGTGGTCGGCAATCTGCGGGATCGCGGCATCGCCTTCGCTCGCGAGCGCAATCACCGTCGCTCCCTGCTTTTTGAAGCCTTCCATGTTGCTCACATTTTTTTCATAGCGCAGCACCGATCCCGGATCACTCCGGTCGCAGGTCGCGATCATGACCAGCGGCAGGCGAAAATCGATCAACGCATTCGGCCCATGCTTGGCTTCTCCCGTCGGATAGCCCTCGGCATGAATGTATGAGACTTCTTTCAGCTTGAGCGCGCCATCCATCGCGACCGGATAATGAATCGCGCGGCCCAGAAACATAAAGTCGTCGACGCGATAATAAAGCTCAGCCAGCTTTTCCACCCGATCCGCAGCGGCAAGAATCGTTTCCGTCTTTTCCAGCAGCGCCAGCAGTTCGCCGATGTAACTCTGCGCCAGCGCCCGCGAAACCTTCTGTTTGATTTCTCCGAGATACAGCGCAAACAGAAACAAACATGCCATCTGCGCCGTAAACGCCTTGGTCGAAGCGATGCTGATCTCCGGACCGGCATGGGTGTAAATGAAACCATCCGCCTCGCGCGCAATCGTCGAGCCTTCGACATTGGTAATCGCAATGGTGCGCGATCCCTTCTCGCGTGCCTCGCGCTGCGCCGCGGTTGTATCCGCGGTTTCACCCGACTGAGTAATAAAGATACTCAACTCGCCCCGCCCGATCATCGGATTGCGGTATTCGAATTCGCTTGCGTAATCCACATCGACCGGAACCGCCGCCAGTTCCTGCATCATGTATTGCCCCGTCATTCCCGCATGGCGGCTGGTGCCCGAAGCGACGATGTTGATTCGCCGCACCGAGCGCAACTCCTCGCGCGCAATGCGAACTTCGTCCAGACGAATCTCGCCGTCAGCCAGCAGTACGCGCGGCTCAATCGTGCGCCGCAGAGCCTCAGGCTGCTCAAAGATCTCCCGTATCAGATGATGCGGAAACTTGCGTACATCAGCCATTCCTATAAGTCACCTCGATGGTCACGTTCTGAGAACCGAGAACTGAGAACCGAAAGCCGAGAGCCAAAAGCCAAAATCCAAAATCCAAAATCCAAGAACTATCTAGTGCCCTCCACGCCACTGACAAACGTTCGCAGCACTTCTCCTTCGCGACTCAACACAACAAAGTCCGCATCAGCTCCCACCGCGAGAACACCTTTGCCGGCGATTCCAGCCACGCGTGCAGGATTTCGGCTCGCAGCCGCAACCGCCTGCGCCAGTTCCCACTCCGCGAAGCGCGCCAGATTCCTCACCGCGCGATCCATCGTCAGCACGCTTCCCGCCAGCTTGCCGTCCGTCATGCACTTGCCATCGCGAACGTCCACCTCAAAATTTCCCAGCCGATAGCGGCCATCGGGCATTCCAGTCGCGGAAATCGCATCGGTGATCAGCACGGTTTGCTCCGCGCCTTTCGCCCGCGCGCAAAGCTTCACGATCGCAGGATCGAGGTGCACTCCATCGGCAATGATGTCCGCGCTCACGCGACGATCCGTAAGCACTGCACCCAGAATGCCGGGACTGCGATGGTCCAGCGTGTTATGGCCGAGCGGACGCATGGCATTAAAGGTATGCGTCGCGTGCTTTGCGCCTGCGGCGATGCCACGTTCGGCCGCGCCCAAATCGGCGTCGGAATGTCCCAGGCTCACGCAAACGCCGCGCCGCGCCGCCTCGCCAATGACCTCAATCGCTCCCTCTAATTCCGGAGCGATCGTCATCATGCGAATCCGTCCGCGCGAGGCCTGCCAGAATTGCTCGAACAGCGTTAGCGTCGGAGCCAGTAGATACTCAGTCGGATGCGCCCCACGCCGAACATGGCTGATGAACGGTCCCTCAAGATGGATGCCCAACGGACGAGCCCGTCTTTCGCCATCTTTATTATTACTTTCACGCCTCTCAATCGCCTCCGCCAGCCGTTCCAGTGCCCGCAACGTCGCATCCACGGGAGCGCTGACTGTTGTCGGGAAATAACTCGTGACTCCATGGCGCGTGAGCAAACGTTCAATCGCTGGCAGCGCCTCGGTGTCGTCGTCCATCACGTCATAGCCGGCGCTGCCATGAATGTGAAGATCGACATACCCCGGCGCAATGATGCTGTCGCCAAAGTCTGAAATGCTAATCGCAGCGGAAATTTGGCGGCTACTTTGCGTTTGAATTTCGAAAACGCGCCCTTCGTCGACGAGCACGAGAGGATGCTCGACCGAGTCGGTCGGAGTCAACAGCCTCGCAGCGGCAAAAGCCAGCATAGAATCGTTTTAATAGCGGCAAAGAAGACGGCTAGGACTTATGACTATATCGAAGATTGTAGCAGTCTTCATTATTTGGTCTTTAGTCTTTGCACTCCTTCCCGGCAGATGAGCAGGACGGCTCGTTACAGGTGATAATCCAACTCTATCTCCGGCCGTTCCTGCTAGGACGAAAGGATTTTTTTCGCGATATCATCGCACGATATAGCTAAGAATGAAGTTAATAAAGGATCGTCAGACACTTCGAGACTTCCCCGAAAACCGTGGCCGAAGCCGCGGCAAATCCGCGCCACTCGCGGCAATTCGTCGAGCAAGCAGTCCGATCGCACAATGTTATACTGCTGGTGTAAGTCGCCGCGTCGTTTTGCGGTGGCATCATCCAGCCGTTCAGTCGGGGAGTGGCTCAGCCTGGTAGAGCACCTGG
>JASHOU010000205.1 GCA_030038475.1 Terriglobales bacterium
AACTTCATGACACGCTCGTAGTGGCGAAGAAGATCTTCGGAAATGCCCTGCCGGAGCGCCTCGCGCCGGGCGTTCACCTCGGTGAGTTGTTTTTCATCCTCGGCGGTAACCTTTCGCGCTTCTTCTTTTTCTTTTTCGATCTCGGCCGTCTCGGCCTTGAGCTCGGCCTCGGCGGCTTTGACATCTTTTTCGCGGGCGTCGACGTTAACCATCACTTCGAGGATGCGGTCTTCGTTCAGGCGGATTTCCTGCTCGGCGAACTGGATCTCGTGCAGCAGCGCCTTGTATTGATCGTTGGTTTTGACGTCGAGGGATTGGTCGCGATACTTGGAGATTTTGGCTTGCAGGTCTTTGATGTTGGCTTCAAACTTTTTGTGGTTGGCTTCGTCGGATTTGGCTGCGGCGCGCACCTTTTCGAGGTGCGCCTTGGTTCCTGCCAGCTTCTGTTCGATGGCCGCCACGCGTTTGGGGAGCGCGGCGACTTCATCCCGCAGGCGGCGAATCTCCTTGTCGGCGACCTGCAGCTGCAGCAATTTGTCGATGTCAGGAAGCATCGCTCCGTAACGATTTTAGCATGTGCGGGAGTCGGCGCTCGCGCATGAAATCGCTCGCCGCCGAGGGTTTGTGGTAGGCTGCAAGGTTTGGTTTGACTCGCCAATAGCATCGGAGGCCACGGTTGAAGCCACGTTTCGCGGTTTTCCCATCCTTCGTCTTTATGTTCACGGTGGTGTTTTCGATTTGCGCGCTTTGCGTCCCGGCCGAGTGCCAGCAGAATAAGACCAACGGCGCAGTTGTGGAGCGCGTCGGCGATACGGCATTCATCCGGCTGCGAGCGCCTAGTTTTGAGCAGCTCTCGCCGCGGCAGCAGGCATTGGCTTACTGGCTTACGCAGGCGTCGATTGCCATCGATCCCATCATCTACGACCAACTTTCGGCGTACGGTCTTCGCCAGAAGCGCCTGCTCGAAGAAATCCTGGCCCATCCCAAGTACGTCAGTCCGGCGGCGGGTGTGAGGATTTCTTTGTTCGCGAAGCTGTTTTGGGCGAACCGCGGCAATCACAACGATCTCACGTCGCAGAAATTTCTTCCCGGTTTTAGCTTCGTAGACCTGCAGCGCGCATCGATGGCGGCGCTGCGTGCGGGAGCTTTTCAAACTGCATATGCCGACTTGCCGCCGCTCAAAACGCCTCTCGATGTCAAGCGCGAAGTCGACGACCTGCGCCGTTCGCTCTTCGACGCTACGTTTGAGCCGATGTCGATCGCGAAGAGTCCCAGCGGCGGCCAGGATGTGATTCAAGCCAGCTCCAACACGTTTTATCCCGGCCTGAGCCTGGCAGATCTAAAAGGATTCGAGGACAAGTACCCGCTCAACTCGCGCGTGGTGAAACAGGACGGCAAACTGGTTGAGCTCGTATATCGGGCCGGCACGCCTGACGGCAAGATTCCTCCCGGACTGTACGCGACGTTTCTAAAAAAAGCGAATGAATGCCTCGAAAAGGCGCGCGGCTATGCCGAACCCGCGCAAGCCGAGGCGATCGGACATCTCATTCGTTACTACCAGACCGGCGATTACGCGGAGTGGGTTGCCTTCGGCGCCGCCTGGGTGCAAAACGATGCCACGGTCGATTTCGACAACGGATTTATCGAGGTATATCGCGACGCGCGAGGCGCCAAGGGCAGTTCGCAGAGTTTTGTGACGATCACCGATGCGCCGCTCACGGCCGCGATGAAAAAACTGGCGGAAAACGCCGCCTACTTCGAACAAAAAGCTCCGTGGGATGAGAAGTACAAACTGAGCACGTTCAAGATGCCGGTGGTGAAAGCGGTTGAGACCCTCATCGAAACTGGAGACTTCAGCGTCACTACCATTGGCGACAATTTGCCAAACGAAAACGAAATTCACGAAAAGTACGGATCGAAGAATTTTCTATTCACCGGAAGCAGCCGCGCGCTGGATGAAGCAACCGGCCAGGCACTCGACCAGGAGTTCGACGCCGGTCCGGCCGAAATTGAACGCGCCGCCAAGTATGGAACCGAAGCACACGATATGCTGGTCGCTCTGCACGAAGTTATCGGCCACGGCTCGGGCAAGCTGAGCGCGCGCGTCAGCGGCGGCGCGCAGCCGTTTCTCAAAGAATATTTTTCTACGCTCGAAGAGGCCCGCGCCGACCTGATGGCGCTGTGGAATGTGTGGGACCCGAAGCTCAAGGAACTGGGCCTGATCACGAATCAGGAAGAGGTTGCGAAGGCCATGTATGACAATGCAGCAATCGTTGACCTGACGCAGCTGCGGCGCATTCAGCACGGCGACACGATTGAAGAGGATCACGAACGGGATCGCCAGTTGATCGCGCATTACATCGCCGACAAGGTTCCGGGCTCCATTGAACAATTCAACCGCGACGGCAAAACTTATGTGCGGGTCGCCGATTATCAGAAGATGCGTCAGGGAGTGGACATGTTGTTGGCCGAACTCATGCGCATTAAAGCTGAGGGCGATTACGATGCCATCAAGGCGCTGGTGGATAAATATGGAGTCCACTTCGATCCGGCGCTCCGCGACCAGGTGATCGCACGCTACGAGAAGCTCAACCTGCCGACTTACTTCGCCGGAGTGAACGCCAACTTAACCGCGAGTTTCGACGGCAATGGAGAAGTTAAGAAAGTCGACATCAGTTACTGGGACGACCCGGAGGGGCAGTATTTGAATTACGGAGCGATGTATGATCCGGGGCTGGCTTCGGGACCGCATTGAGGGAGCAACTAGAACTCATCCTTATATAAATAGTTTGCGCGATCAACGTGGTTCACCTCAGGGGCTAAAGCCCCGGTCCTTATGCAGATCTTGGCGGCACGGCTGAAGCCGTGCCCTTTTACGAACCGGTTGTGATATCCCCAGGTGGGAGTACTGAAGCGGAGGGGCAGGAGTTATGCAAAAAATCGTCACCTTTCTCTGGTTCGACAATCAGGCCGAAGAGGCGATGAAGCATTACATTTCTATATTCAAAAACTCCAAGGCGCTCAACATCAGCCGCTATGGAGACGCGGGGCCGGGGCCAAAAGGAGCGGTAATGACCTGCACCTTTCAACTCGAAGGCCAGGAGTTTATCGCTCTGAATGGCGGCCCGCTGTTCAAGTTCACCGAAGCTATTTCTTTGTTCGTGAATTGCGAAGGCCAAGAAGAGGTTGATTACTTGTATGAAAGGCTGCTCGCCGGTGGAGAAAAAAGTCAATGCGGCTGGCTCAAGGATAAGTACGGCGTGTCGTGGCAAATCATTCCGACGGCGCTGATGAGAATGCTCGGCGATCCGGATCCGGCAAAATCGAAACGGGTGATGCAAGCTATGCTGAAGATGCAGAAGATCGACATCGGGGTTTTGCAGCGGGCCTATGACGGCCAGTGAGCGCCCTCGACCGCCTCTCCCCTCAGTGGTGCTCGGGGTGGGAGGTTTGGCGCGCTCTGGCTGCGACTGAGTCTATCCACAGCCGCGCCCGGTTGGCGTCGGAGCCCTCGCTGCCCTGTCGGGCAAGATCCTTCGCAAACAGCGCCGCGCCAAGGGCCTTGAAGTTTTTCATTGCATCCCACATTTGAGTTCCCGAATGCTTTGCGAAAAGGTCGAACCCGCCCGATTCGTGCGAACGCGATCGGCTCCCGTGGAATCCGAGCCGGTTCCTGAACAGCTTAAGCCGCTTGCGGAACGGAATGACTTGCGCTTCGACCGCCGCGATCGCGGGCTCTTCCTCGGGAAATCGGTCTCGCCAGATCCGGAATCCGTTCACGCCTTGATCGTCGTCCTCGACCAAGCTGTAGAAATAGGCATACAGGATCAGCATCATCGTGTAACGCACCTCCGTGAGGGCGCCCTCGGAGGCAAGGTTAATGCTCGGCACGTACCGGCCTGAGAGTATGTCGGTGTAAATGGTCCACAGGTTCGTGAAGTGCATATACCGTTCGGCGAAAATGCGGTACTCTTCAGACGCCTGCGGCGGAACTTGGACCTCGGCCATAATGTCTGAATTGTAGCAATTCGGTTGTGCCGTTTCGTCGTGCGAGCCTTCTTCGCGGCGCAACGCATCTAACAAAGGAGATTCATAACGGAGCCTTGCCCTGATTGTTAGCCGAATTCTTTTTCTTGCGCTGTTTCTTCTTGCGCTTTACGCCGCGCAGCGGTTCTGGTTTGTGCGGGCGTGGACGCTGATCGGTTCAATCTCAAATGCCAACTGGCGGTTGGCGCTTCATGCCGGATTGATCGCGCTGGCCGTGGCGCTGGTGGCTACGCTGCTCGATCCGCTGCTGGGCCACGCGATTTCGCGCATCAGTCTCGGCAGTCTTCATCTTGGTAAAACGCTTTCAACTATTGCCCGGCTGTGGCTGATCGCATCGGTGTTTGGATTTCTCGCGATGGAATCGGTCGGCGCGATCGAGTGGGTCACGAATATTGCGGCGGGCCTCTTTGCCGGCTCGGGCGCCGCTCGGCTTCATCCTCATTCTGGAGCCGGCGGCTTCAGCGCCTCGCGCCGCACGTTCTTTCAATACGCTACGCTGGTGGCCGGAAGCTTTCCATTTCTCGCGGCAACTTACGGCTTCGCTGCCGGACGCTTGCGCTACACGATCACCCGCGTCGATGTGCCTGTTGCGAATCTTCCGCCCGAGCTCGAAGGCCTGCGCATTGCGCAGTTGAGCGACATCCACATCGGCGACTACATGCCGCCGCGCGAAATCGCCCGCGCCGTCGACATGGCGAACGCGCTCAATTCCGATATTTCGTTCGTTACCGGAGATTTTGTTTCCGGCGAAGGCGATCCGCTCGACGTTTGCATCAGCGAGTTGAGCCGGCTGCGCGCGCCGCTGGGCGTTTGGGGATGCAACGGCAACCACGAGATTTATGCGGGCGTGGAAGACGACGCGCAACGGCTGTTCCGCGAAAAGGGAATGCGGCTACTGCGCGCGGAGTCGGTGATTGTGGAGCATAATGGAGCGCGCTTTAATCTGCTGGGCGTCGATTACCAGCGCGACCACATGGTAGAGGGCGAGCGAACCGGTCCGATGCTGGCGGAGATTGAGCATTTGATTCGGCGAGATATGCCGAATGTGCTGCTGTCGCACAATCCGAATTCGTTTCCGCGAGCGGCAGCGCTGGGAATCGAGCTAAGCCTGGCTGGGCACACGCACGGCGGGCAGGTGAAGGTTGAGATTGTGGATCACAGCGTGACTCCGGCGCGGCTGATTTCGCCGTTTGTGGCGGGATTGTATCGGTTGCCGATGGCGCAGCGGTCAGCTGTCAGCTCTCAGCTGTCAGAAAAAGCTCATGGCGCTGGCGGGGTGGTTTCCCACTCTAACGTCGCACAAAACGCCACGTTAGAATGGGGCACCCACGGCTCGGATGGTGCAAACGGAATTGCAAAAGCTGCGCTGTATGTGAATCGCGGGCTGGGGACGTTTGGTTTTCCGGTGCGGCTGGGCGTGCCGCCGGAGATTACGCTGCTGACTTTGCGCAGGGCGTAGATGGCAAGCCCAGCGACCTGATTCTACTTCGGAGTCAAATCCATCGCTTCCACAATTCGCTTGAAGGGTATATTCGCCGATTCGTTCAATTCTTTGACGACATCGGGATTCGCCGCTTCGAAGAAGCACATGCAGTGAGCCTCGCCGGGCACGAACGCGCTGCGGATGTAGCGTACGTTCTTCCCCTGGGACGTCATCTTCTGGCTGAGGTCAATCGCCGCCTTCTGCGCTGCGGCTAGTTGCTCCATCTTGATTCCGGGCAGGTCGCGGTCAACCATGTAAACGGGCATACAACACCTCCATGCTGCGGTCAGGGTAACCAGCTTAGTCTGGCGTCCTTCGATTTGCAACGATTGTGTTAGACGGTCGAGGCTCGCGGACCGCGAATCCGAGTTGCGTCAGCGGACTACAAACCTCCAAAGAACGACTACGGCAAAAATCACTGTACCGGCCAAGTACGCCCACATTCTTCCTTTTTGAAATTTTTCTGGAGTTATCATTGTATGAACCTCCAAAGCACTTCGTAAGCGTTGATTATATTCCACGCCTTTGCCGATTGTTTATCAATCTGAGACGCGGGAAGAATCCAGCCAGTACCGTATACCAATGTAGTATAATTTATATCAAGACGAATCTATATAATGCCTGTAAATGCAACGAGTTACCGGACTTTTGTGGCGAGGAACAAGGCGTGCGTAGCTTCGCTCCGCTGGACAGCCGATGGCGGCTGTCCCTACACGCGATTTTACTGAGAACTGAGAACTAATAACTGAGAACCGACTTTTATGGCTGACGATCAGAATCCTGAACTTCCTTTGACTCCTCCGCCGGGCGGTGATGGACAACCGCCGACCGGTCCGGGCGCGCTCAACCTGCAACCGGTGAACATTGAAGAGGAGATGAAGCGGTCGTATCTCGACTACTCCTTGTCGGTGATCATTGGCCGGGCGCTGCCCGACGTGCGCGATGGATTGAAGCCGGTGCATCGCCGCATTTTGTACACCATGCAGCAGATGGGCCTTGCGCCGGGGCGGCCGACGCGCAAGTGCGCGCGCATCGTGGGCGATGTGATGGGCAAGTATCATCCGCACGGGAACTTGGCCGTTTACGATGCGCTGGTGCGGCTGGCGCAGCCGTTCGCCATGCGCGCGCCGCTGGTTGATGGGCAGGGCAATTTTGGTTCTGTCGATGGAGATCCTCCGGCGGCCGATCGATACACCGAAGCGCGGCTGGCGCGGGTTTCGACCGCACTGCTTGAAGACCTGGATAAGGAAGCCGTCGATTTTGTTCCCAACTACGACAATACGGAAACGCAGCCCGTGGTTCTGCCGGCGCGGTATCCGAATTTGCTGGTGAACGGCTCGGACGGAATTGCCGTGGGCATGGCGACCAAGATTCCTCCGCATAATCTGGCGGAGATTGTCGATGCCACGATTACGCTGGTGAATAATCCCAACGCGCAGCTGCC
>JASHOU010000206.1 GCA_030038475.1 Terriglobales bacterium
CTTCGCAGAGGTGAGCTCGTTAGGGTCGAATTGTTAGGGTTAGTGAGGGTTGAACCACACGTCAGGGAATGTTATCGTGCCCACGATCGCTTGTTCCATAGGCCACTTCGGCAAGAAGCAAAACAATTGTGATCTTCCACCTGATCCAGGCTGCTTCAGGCCTGCCGGCTAATGCTTCGGCCTTAGAAAGCTCCATATCCGCCTTAGAAACGGCCACATCTGCGCTGGAGCGCGAGATCGCGGCTCTGGACAGTTCGTCTGTCCCTTGGGAACGGTCGCTACCTTGGCTCGCTGGTGTAGTCGCATTCGGGGTTGCATTGGAGCTCTGGCTGGTTTGGAGTGAACGCCACGATGAATGGGAAGCATGGGCCTTGACGTTTTTCGGCGTACTTCGGCGTCCAGATAAGCCATCAACGCTCAAGTTTGCAGTAGAACTCGCTAGCGTGCTGCTCATCACGCTAGGGATTGTGGGGGAACTTGCGGTTGGTATAAAGATCGCATCTATTAATGGCGTGCTGCGAGGCAAGAGTGCGGAGTTACGCAGCAAGAGCAGCATCCTGCGCTCCGAAAGCGATCAGCTGATCGCTTTGGTAAACAATGAAACGGTCGCCCTTAAACAGCAGATGGCTGATCGGCATATTACGGTCCCACAGCGACAGGAGATGTTACAAATATTAAGACCGCAGGCTGGGGCGGGGGTCCTCGTACAATTCCTCACGCCATCTGGCACAGACGCGCCCGGGTACGCCGCGGAGATTGAAGAAGTGTTCCACGATGCTGGATGGAAAGTGACACAACCGACAGGCGCTCTTGACAGCTAATCCCCCCGTGCATGGTTTTGCAATAGAGGTTCTGGATAAAAGCGGATCAGCGGAGCGTAGATTCGCGGCAGTGAAGAACGCGCTGAAGGTTCTGGACAGCAGGGTTGTGCGTATGCCGCCCGGGGCGGCCGCAGCACCAGATCTAGTGATATATCTAGGCAGCAAGTAGGCAGCAAAGTTGTTGCTGCTGTCGTGAATGTCCGCGCCAAGTGAAGGCGTCGTTAGCGCGCTAACTGGCGCCATTCTTATGGCTGTGAAGGTTTGCATTGTCGGTTGCGGAGCGCTGGGCAGCGTGATCACAGGGCATTTGGCGCGCCTCTCGGACATCGAGGTCCACGCTTACGACGTTTTTCAGGAACACATGCGGGCGATCCGCGAACGCGGATTGAAAATCAGCGGCGCGGCAGATTTTACTGCGAGGCTGAATGCAACTTCCGATCCGTCGGAGATCCCGCCGTGCGATTTCGGCATCTTCGCAACCAAGAGCATCCATACTCGGGCGGCGGTTGAGCAGACTGCGCACATTTTTGGCCCCTCCGCTGCCGTGTGTTCCGTCCAGAATGGGCTGGGTAACGAAGAGATCATCGCTGAGCGCGTGCGATACGTGATCCGCGGCGCAACCGGCCTGGCCATTCACATGCGCGGTCCCGGGCATGCCGCCGTTGAATTCTACGGCGATATTTGGATTGGACCTTTTGAGCCATCCGGCACACCTTTCTCGCTCGTCCAAGAGCTTGCCGCGTTGATGAATCGCGCCGGTTTGCGCTTCGTTCCCTTGCATGACGCGCGCGGCGCGCAATGGACAAAGTTGATTTTCAACTCCGCGGCGAATGCGGTTGGCGCTTTGACGCGCCTGCACCACGGCGCCGCTGCCCGCTTCGCGCCCACGGCGGCATTGTATGAAGCCTTGCTCCAGGAAGGAGAAGCAGTCGCCCGCGCGCTCGGAATTGTGCTCAGCGCCGATCCCCGCGAACTGGTTGCGGAGGGAGCGCGCGCGCCCACAAAAAGAAATGCCAGCATGCTGGTCGATGTTCTGGCCGAGCGCCCCACCGAAGTGGATTTCATCAACGGCGCAATCGCAGACTACGGAGAAAAGCTCGGCGTTCCCGTGCCGTTGAATCGGGCGGTGTGGCAATTGCTCAAGGGACTGGAGCATTCGTGGAGCAATCCGTCTTGAAGAGCAATCCGCCTTTGAGCAATCGGTTCTGAAGGTGCCTCGCAGGGAACAAGTCATCCCAAGGCTGAACCGGCGTCAAGGCTGAATCCGCTTGCCGTCAATCTTTACGCGAAACAGCACGTACGGTTTCTGCCGCAAATCTTGGCCATTGTTGAAGACCGGCTGCCGTTCGATTTGGTTGGCGGTGAAGTAGAGATATCCATCGTCCGCCAGGGACAGCGTGTCAGGCCAGAGCACGCGCGGATCGTGCACCAGCGTCTCGATCGCCCCGTCGGGGCCGCGACGAAAAATGGTGTCATGCTCATAGTCGCTGATATAGACTCGGCCTTCACCATCGGATTCGAGGCCATCACCGGCCCCTCCTTTTTCGCCCAGATCCTTCACGGTGGCAGCCACCTCCGCGTCCGACTTGCTGCGGTCGGCAAGCGCATCTACGCTCACGCTGTAGAGGTGCCTGCCGATGAGCGGGCAGTAGTAGAGCGTTTTGGAGTCAGCGCTGATGCCAATACCGTCGGCTCCAACTTCGAGCCGTGCCGGAGCTTGTCCCGGAAGCCGCATCAGCATGATTTGTCCCTCGACCACCGGAACAAACTGCGGATCGGGTTGAGTCGACGGATGATTGCTCAAGCGGCGCCAGCTCTGCTGTGAGGCCAGATCGACCACGATAATTGCGTTCGCTCCGGAGTCGGTGATGAACGCCATCCCTTCGTGCCCGCGGCGCAGGTCGAATCGCACGTCATTCAGATACGTTTTCGGCAGCGCGACATCGGCGGGAAAAATAATTTTCTTGACGATCTGGTTGGTCTTGAGATCGACGGCAATTAATTTTCCGCCATTCGGCTTCACCGGCCCGAAGGCAATGCTTCCCGTATCCAGAATCCAAAGCCGAGTTCCCGTGGGATCGACCACAACGCTCTGAACTGAGATCAGCTTCTCGGCGGGATTGTCACCCTCGACGTAGTGGTTAATCTCGGCGTTGGGATACGGCAGCGTTTTGCCATCTTTGACCTGAGCCACGGTGTACTCAACGTCATCGCCCCACTTGGGAAAGTTGACGAAGATGCGGCCGTTGCTCGTTGCAGTACGGTTCGCCACCGTAACTCCCGTTGGCATGGGGCCGTTGAATGTCGCCACCACTTCCAGTTGCCCGATGACTCGCTCTGTCGCGATGTCTTTCGCAGTCACTTGGCCAACCATCTGCCCAAAACCGGTAACGGCAACCACAATAAAAACGATTAGCGCTAACGTGGATTTCATGAGACCTCCTGGCGCATGTCGCCACTTGTCGAACCACCTTCTCGAACCGCGTTGCGAGCCCTGAAAAACTCGAGGAGTGTCTTCCTGCTCCGACAATTGCGAGATTATTCGCTGCACAAAAGAGCGGCGGTGCTTAAATGTACACTAGGCCACCTTAAGAAGTGGCAACTTTACCAAAACGCCTTCCCGTCGGAGGAAAGCACGTGAGCGTTTGCATAGCTGGAATCAATGAATGGGAGAATCTGATTTCAATCTTTACGGCCTCTGACCGCAAAGTCTCTTGGGGCGACATGTTCTCAGCCGAGGGAATGGCATGGAAACTGAAAACCATCCATGCGAAGTGGCGGGTCATGTTTGCGGGTCCGAATTCGTCTGCCGTCGCGCTAGTTGATGCGATCAAGACGTCAGCTGCGAATGCCAGAGAAAACAGGCTCCGAAGTTTTGCAAAAGTGTGCAGTCGAGCCTACAGAGAGGAGCGTCAACGAATCATAGAGTCGGACATTCTTGCCGACTACGATATTGAATCTTACGCTGAGTTCCGCGCCCTCAAGCTGTCCGATCGGCAGTTTTTCGATGAACTGATGAGAGAGATCAAGAGAGTTGAGGCGGAATGGAAGCTATTATTCTTAGGCTTTGATGAATCCGATCAGCCGCACATTTTTACAATCACAGAATGCGGAAAGATTACTTATTGTGACATCGAGGGCTGCGCGGCTATTGGAACGGGATCCACGATAGCCTACATTGGCCTAGCTAGAGTCGGGTTCAACCGCTACATGAAACGCGGCGAGGCTATGTACAGTTTGCTTTCCGCAAAGTTTGAGGCTGAAAAATCGGCCGAAGGTGTTGGCGAAGAAACGATTTTCCTAACTTTTAGGGCGACTGACCGACCCGGAAAAAGCGTTCCTGGTATTGCTCCGAAAGGGATCGAGAAGGCGCGGGAGAAGTGGAAGAGTTTGCCCAAGATCCCCGACGGAATCGCTGACACTCTCGCAAGTGATCTAGAGTTTACTGAAAGGTACGAAGGAAAGCATGAAGTACATAACCCGTTGAAAGGTTACTCCAAGCGACCGACCTCTCGAAGGTTGAAACCGTAGCTTTTGCTCGGGGAATAATCTCACGCGTTTGTTATGATGCAGCGGCATGGATGATTCCCGGCGCTACGAGAATACTCTGATTTCGATTTTATTTTTCACGTGGGGTCTGGTGTTTCTGGGCCGCATGTCGCAGATGTATCTCGCGCCGTATTTCGCCCCGGAGTTCCACCTGAGGCATGGGCAGATCGGAACGCTGGCCTCTGCCATGGCCATCACCTGGGCCGCATCCACGTTTCTGTTCGGGGCGCTTTCCGATCGATTCGGCCGCAAGACCGTGCTGATTCCAGCCGTATTTGCCTTTTCGATTCTCTCGTGCCTGACCGCTTTCGCGAACAGCTTTTATCAGCTGTTGTTCGTACGAGCGCTGATGGGCCTGGCGGGCGGCCCAACCTGGTCAATCATGACCGCGCTGATTGAGGAATCTTCGCCGGCAAACCGCCGCGGACGAAACATCGGCCTGGTGGTCAGCGCGGCGGCTCTCGTCGGGTTGGCCGCCGCACCCGTGTTGACGACCCAGGTCGCTGCCCACTGGGGATGGCGCGCGGCCTTTGTGGTTGCGGGCATCCCCGGATTGCTCGCGGTCTTGCTGATCTGGAAATTGGTGCGTGAGCCTGAGCACGATCACCCGCACGAGCAGCCGTCGTGGGTGGAATATGTCTCGCTTCTGCGCCATCGGAACATCTGGCTGTGCTGCATCGGGGCGATCGGTTTCATGTCGTGGCTGTTTGCGCTGAACGTGTTCGCGCCGCTCTACATCACCGAGGTTCTTCATCAGCCGGCAACGCTTGCTGGATTCCTGCTCGGGGCCAGCGGTTTCGGCAGCTTCTTTCTGGGATTCCTTCTGCCCGCATTCTCCGACCGCGTCGGACGCAAGCCGGTGCTGCTGTTTGCCGCAGCAATGTCCGCAGTCGTGCCTCTGGCGTTTTTGCTGCCGGGGCTATTTCTGTATCCGCTGCTGCTGGCAGTGATTGTTTTTGCCGCGAACACCGGGCAGGGGATGGCCAGCCTGATTATGGTTCTGGTCCCGACCGAAAGCGTGCCCGCGCAGTTTCGCGCGACCTCAATCGGCCTGGTTACGCTGGTTGGCGAAGCCGTGGGCGGCACTTGCACCCCACCTCTGGCTGGCGCATTGGCTGAGAAATACGGCCTCTCGCTAACCATGTGGCTGGCGGCAGCGGGAAGCGCGGTTGTTTTTCTCGTCGCGCTTTCGCTTCGCAAGACGGCCGGCATGGAGCATGGTTTTGCGATGGAGAATCCTCGCATGAAGCATGTCCCGCTGGAAACTGCGAGTGAGGAATAGCAAGCCCCGCTAATTAGGGCAATTATTTACTTGACTCGCCCACATAATTCTGCTACATTTTGTGTATGGAGAACGTCGCCATGCACGAACCTGAGAGCCTTCAAGAGGCCATCGTCTACTTCTCGAATCCCGACAACTGCATTTCCTATCTCGCTGCGAAGCGTTGGCCGAAGGGTGTAATTTGTCCGATCTGCGGCTCCGAAAGCGTAAGCGCGTTCAATCCGAAGCGGAAAACTTGGAAGTGTGCCAGCCATCATCCGAAGCGGGAGTTCTCCGTAAAGGTCGGGAGTCTCTGCGAAGATTCGGCAATCCCTTTGGATAAGTGGCTGACTGCGATCTGGTTGCTTACTAACTGCAAAAACGGAATCAGTAGTTGCGAGATCGCGAGCCACCTGAAAGTAACTCAGAAAACTGCATGGTTTATGATGCATCGCGTTCGTCTGGCTTTGCAGGATGAAGCCTTCGGCAAATTGAGGGGTCATGTCGAAGTAGACGAAACCTTCATCGGCGGAAAAGCGCGGAATATGCATCTCGACAAAAAAGAGCGCCGCATCACTGGTACTGGCGGAAAAGACAAGACTATCGTGTTCGGCGCACTTGAACGCGGCGGGAAGGTTCGGGCCACTGTTCTGCGCGACCGCAAGCGTGCTGCCGTCGAAACAGCGGTTAAGACACACGTCGAAGTTGGTGCTGCTCTTTACTCCGACGCCCTGCAATCTTATGACAGACTCGCTCAGGAATACGCTCATCGAGTTATCGACCATGCTGAGAAGTATGTTGATGGACAGGTTCACACTAATGGGCTTGAGAACTTCTGGAGCCTGCTCAAGCGCGGCATCTCTGGAACCTACGTCAGTGTCGAACCATTCCATCTGTTTCGTTACCTTGATGAGCAAGTTTTCCGCTATAACAATCGCGGCAATAGGGAGCATAAAATCACTCCCGCAGACCGCTTCAGCATGGCCGTGTCTAAACTGTTTGGTAAGCGCCTGACCTTTGCCGAACTCACCGGAAAGCTGGCCACTACGACGCCTTTCTAACCCTTATCGCTTACCGCGTGGGAAGCGGGCGAAGTCTTAGCTCGCTTCTCCTTCATTCGTTTTCGTTTTCGCTTGTACTCCTTTTCTCGTTTTACGATTTCAGACCGTGGCACCGAGAAGACCTTGCTTACTATGGCATCGAACTTTTCAAATTCAGTCATTTCGAGATTCTAGCTGCCTTGAATAGCGCCTGCTTGGTCTCGGGGTCACTGTCGAGTTTTTGCTTTAACCCCAAGATCAACTCCCGTGTATAACCGGACGCGCGGGCACCGATGGATTCCAGATTGATAAGTGCTTCGAGACTGAGCCGCATTCGGCCACGTTTTGCTTCCTTGGAATCCTTGACGTGGTAACGCATTCCTTCTTTGAAATTCTCGTAGGCAACGAGGTCTGCCGGTTGTAAAGGTGTGCAAAACTCCCATCGCTCGGGGGTAATAGATACGAACTGTTTCCTGAAAGCAAACTTCTCATCGTCAAGCAGAAGATTAAACCATTCCAACAAAGAGCCGTCGTACTCGCAATGCTCATGATGCAAAGTTATAAGTTCGCTCCGATATGCGGGCAAACTCAGTGTTAAATCTCCAATCTGTTTCATCACTTCACCCAACAATACACAGTAAGCGAATCCTATGGGGTTTGATTTGGTCTCAGGAATTTCCTCTACCAGGATTTGCAACGGCATATCCCAACTGTGAATGTGAACTGGGTTCCGCTTGAACACTTCAGTCAATTTCGCACAGAATTCCAGTCGCTCATCCGAACTCCAATCCTTGTATTCACCCCGAAAATTATTGATGTCTTGCGCGTGAAAGCGGGTTAGCTCCGTGCGGTGTTGCCGTTGTAATTCTTTGTTCTTTGCTTCTAAGACGGCCAACCACGCCCACTCGAAGTGAATCCACATGGAATTGTCGCTAACAATGGAAGACAGACAGAACACCTTCGGTATTGCCGAGCCGTCGTAGCTCTCATCCATGTAGCCGACAAACACGATTTCTATCTCGCTTTGGCCGATACGATGCCGTGGCCAGAGTTCAGCAACCGGCACGAACCGTGTATTTTTCTCTAGGGCTATCACCGTGGACATCTCTCTCTTTCCACGGCAATCTATCTACAGGCTCACACAATCACTTGGGCGAGTCAAGTAAATAATTGCCCTAATTAGACGATCGAGGAACAAAATGACGGCTCCTGTTGATTTGCTGGCTTCCTATTGGACAATCTCCGGCGGCGATCCGCACACCAGCCGCGAATACAGTCCTTACGATTTCAAGGATCGCGTAGAAGCTGCGTCTCGAGCCGGGTTCCGCGGATTCGGCATTTGGCACGCCGATCTCGAGCGCGTGCACCAGAAATATACGCTCCACGAAATGCGGCGAATCCTCGACGATAATGGCATTCGCCATGTCGAGCTGGAATTTCTGAACGACTGGTTCCTCGATGGAGAGCGGAAGAAGCAATCCGACATTCGGAAGCGCATGTTGTTCGAGGCAGCCGAGGTGCTTCGCGCCTACCACGTCAAAGTCGGAGATTTTTTTCAAGAGACGTGTCCGATGGACCGATTGGTGGAATCGTTTGCCACTCTGTGCCAGGAAGCGGCGAGCCACGGCACAAAAATCGGTTTTGAACTTATGCCCTTCGCCATGATTCGGACGCTCTCGGAATCGCTGACCATGGTCCGCGGCGCGGCCCAACCCAACGGCGGCATCGCCTTCGACATGTGGCACATTGCCAAGCTCGGGATTCCCTACGATGAAGTGGCTCGCGTGCCGCGCGAATACATCGTCAGCGTGGAATTGAACGATGGAACATTCGAGGCGCCATGGAGTCTTCACGAGGACACGATCAATCATCGCCGCTTGTGTGGCGAGGGAGAATTCGATGTCAAGGGCTTCATTCGCTGTTTACAGAATGCCGGCTACGCGGGTCCCTGGGGAATCGAGGTTCTCTCCGCGGAGCTGCGAACGCAACCGCTGGAGCAGGTTGTGCCGCGCGCATTCGCCACGACTATGGCCCAGTTTCAGTGAGAGCTACGAACTTCGAGCGGGGATGAAAGCTTTGATTCGGGTGATGCGGCCTGTCGGCAAGCGGGCGCTCGAAGTGATGCCACAAAGAACGTGACGCCCCAAAAGATGACCGTGAACAATTCTCCAGTTTCGACGATCTCGGAAAGCTGGCCCTGGCCGGATTCACTTGACGCGCTCGTCGCCGCCCC
This sequence comes from Terriglobales bacterium, assembly GCA_030038475.1. Classification (GTDB taxonomy): domain Bacteria; phylum Acidobacteriota; class Terriglobia; order Terriglobales; family Acidobacteriaceae; genus Acidiflorens. Next base: position 8,905 of record JASHOU010000206.1, read on the forward strand.
AAAGCACCACACGCTCCTTCTCGAAGATGACCGCGTGCGCGTGCTTCAAACCACCATCCCGGCAGGCGATGTGGTCCCCCTGCACACCCACCGTTGGGGTGGTTTTGCCTATGTGCAGAGCTGGAGTCACTTCATCCGGCGCGACGAGCGCCGCCGGGTTCTCTTTGATAGCCGCGAGGCGGGAGAACCGCCGGCGGTTCCCTGCGCACAGTGGATGCCGCCGCTTCCTCCGCACACGGTTGAAAATCTTGGGCCGCGCGAAATCAGCATACTGATCGTCGAAATTAAGATCGGCGAAAGAAAGATCGTCGAACTCCAAAATTCTGCGGTTTCTACACCGCCATCTGAGGTCAACCGTGGCTGATATCGCGCGATGGAAAAAGCCGGTGCCTTTTGCGCCGTTCAAGGGCGGGCGAAACTTCTCCTTTTCGACGTTTGGGTTTTGGCTGGCGCAAAGAGAAACCCGAACCGCGCGGTCCGGGTTTCGGGAACTGCATAACCTGTCCAGTTACAAGAAAATTATCGCCAGCTACGCGCTTTAAGTCAATATTACCGAAAGGGACTCCCTGTCCTGAGTCCCCTGATCAGTCCCCCTACCGAAACTGGAAGACTGTGGACCCGACGGGATTCGAACCCGCACCTTATAACTGGACAGATTAATGTGCTCCCATTACACCACGGGCCCTGCGCCCAGTTTTGTGCCGCGAGGCGCTTGGACGCAAGCTCATCCATCACAACAAAATCGGGACAAATACATGGCGTTCGCCTCGAGATACCATTCGCTGCCCGATTTCCCCGTGTGATGCAGATCACGTCCATCCGTGACTCGCTGCGTTGACCTTGCTGGGACTGAAACCGTATCCTATCCATGTTGAAATTGAATTTCATTTTCAATTAGAGAAACCCTAATTATCTATGCTCCAGGCATTCATCATTACGTTGCGTGAAGGCGTCGAGGCGGCGCTGATCGTCGGCATCACGCTCGCCTATCTCGCCAAGATCGGACGCAACGATTTGCGCAAGGCGGTCTACGCCGCGCTGGCCTTCGCTTTTGTGGGATCGATTGGTGGGGCCGTTTTACTTTCGCGCTACAAGCTCAACGAAGACATTTTTGAAGGCTGGATCATGCTGGTGGCGGCGGTGTTTGTCGTCACCATGATCGTTTTCATGATGAAGACCGGCCGCAAGCTGAAAGGCGAGATCGAAACCAAAGTCGGCCTGTTTGCGCGTGGCGATGCGTGGATCGGTCTCTTCCTCTTCGTTTTTCTGATGGTGCTGCGCGAGGGCGCGGAAACGGTGCTGATTCTCTCCGCCGTCACCCTGAATTCGAGCGAATTGAGCAGCTTTATCGGCACGGTGATGGGTGTGGTCGCCGCCATTCTGTTTGGCGTAATTTTCGTGAAGGGCAGCGTCAAGATCAATCTGCAGAAATTTTTTAGAGTGACAACCGCCATTCTTTTCCTGGTGGCCGCACAGCTGGTGATCTCAGGCTTGCACGAGCTTTCTGAAAACGGCGTGCTTCCCTCTTCGCGGCGGGAGATGG
>JASHOU010000207.1 GCA_030038475.1 Terriglobales bacterium
ACAAGCAAGCGGGAACGGAGTCTACGGAGTACCTAGAAGCTACTCCTGAAGAAATACATATTCCGCAGGACCTCGAAGGCATCACCATTCGAATTCCTGTCGATGACAAAGTTGCAGGCCTCGAAGGCGAAATAGTAATGGTCAATCCGTATATGTATCGAGAGAAGGAACGCGATAAAGCCCAGAAAGGAATGACCATGCTTGGCTCGGAATCGTGGCATCAGTCTACCTTAATCAGAGGTGGATTTCGCATTGGTCGAGTGCCTGGGCTCCCATCATCGTTTGCGTCGGGGGAGAGCAATGCACGGCTGAGAATGACCTGGGAAGGCAGTGCTGACTTCCGGTATTCGCCAACTGATGTATCACGTTCACGAATAGCGAATGAAAAACATGCGGCCACTGAAGTCGTAAGGATTTGGCTTGGCCACTTAATTGAGAACACACACATGCTAGCTCCTGGACAACTTTACGGCCTATCCGTTCAAGGTGTTTCTATCCGAGATTGTCAGTGGCTGCGGAGATACAACTTGTACCAGCTGTATATGCTGGGTCGATTTGCATGGAGATTCGAGCTACAAAATAGAGGCGGTGATGAGGCCTTAAGGATATGGGAAAGTGGTCAGGGGCCTAGCTTGCGTCTCGGCAGCGGAACTTTTGTTGTTGAAGTCTTCCGTCAGCTACTGGACATCGTTTTGCCAACCGTATCGACGTTACAGATGCGACGCGAAGGCGAATTCTATGTGACGCCCCCTCGGAAAGTGTTGCCTGATGCCTTCAGGCCTCCGTGTCCTTGGCCACACGATCCCTCGTGGGGGATATTCGCCGAGTTCATTGGGGAAATCGAAAACGACCTCGTCTTTGAATACCCAAACTCCTTCTATTTCAACTCGCGATTCAAAGATCGACTTACCGAGTTCGATAAAGCTGAGCTCGTGCCGTTATTGCGGGTTTGCCACAAACTTGCCGACGCGCGAGGATCTAGTAGGAGACCGTCTCTATCGCCGGGGGAAGTCACCCTGCTGCGAAAAGCTCAGGCAATCGTCGGTGATCTCTACATTAGCGAACTTCACGGAAGGTGGGAATTGCGTAGTTTCCAGTTAGCCTAACTGCGCCCCGAGGGATTGGTACACTCATGGACGGCAAGTTTCAATTGACCGGTCTAAAAGCGGTAACAATGCACGATTCCCCCGTCGGAAAATCAATCTGAATCATTTGTGATAACCCAAGCTCTACGGTCAACTCTTTCGAGGCATCTGACACAACATTGTCTCCGCTCTTGAGTTGGCACTCCTTGAGATGCATCTCAACTCTACTGCCATCTTCGCAAGAAACAACAATTGTCGGCTCGTGAACAACCTTAACTAGGCCGTTTATCTGTACCATGACATTCGCAGGACGAGCGCCACCGCGAAAGAAGCAACCAACCTGTACAGGTACGGAGGACTCTTGCCACTTCTTGAACAGTGCAAACACTTGGTCAGACGTTAACATAGGTCCTCCGCTTAGCACTCATTGAGAATCCCTGACTACCCACTCTCACCCCGCTAACGCTCGCGCTCGGTTTCGCCTACGATTCTTTGGGGTGGGTGGCCGGATTTTCCCGTCGCCTATAGCTATCCCCGTCAAGGCGGAGGGTTTAGTCTACTTTTTACGCACCTTTCATTTGACAGACGAAGCTCGCGCGTGTATTTTTTCGGCACGCCTGAGGGGGCCAAAGCGAACTCTTGGAGGGGCCGATGGCTCGTTTGGGATGTAGCATGTGCCTCGTATTGGACGCCCGCGCGTTCATCGCTGTTGGGGTTCCATCTTGTGTTCTTTGCGTGGGTTTAAATTCAGCGTCCTCCCTTGGAAGCTGCTCGGTGGCATCTCGCAAATTCTAGAGATTACAGGCTATGCTCAGCCGACTGAGCCTTCATTCCGTCACCGTTGAGAATCGACGTATAATTGCGCTCATTAGGTTTCCAGTTTAATTTCCCCGCCGCCCTTGGTGCGCTTGATTTCTGTCGGAGAGCAGTATGAGTACAACCGGTTTCCCCAAAAATGCGCATTCTAATGTGCACACTAAGCCTGCTCGTGCCAGGACTTTTCTTTTCGCATCCACCGCGTTCTTGAGCGCTTTTTTGCTGTTCCAGGTGCAATTAATCGTCAGCAAATCCATTCTGCCCTGGTTCGGTGGTTCCGCCGCAGTCTGGACGACGAGTATGTTGGTCTTCCAGATTTTATTGCTCGGCGGGTACATTTACTCTCATGTAATTTCCGCCCGGCTTTCAACGCTTGCGCAAACACAGGTCCATCTATCGCTGCTGTTCGTCGCGTTCCTGATCCTCCTTTCGCTCTCCCTCTTGTGGCCATCGGCAGTCACTCCGGGTCCTTCCTGGAAACCGCAGCCTGGCGGAGATCCAACGCGCGAGGTTGTGGCCATCATCCTGGTCGCGGCCGGCTTTCCTTTCTTCGTTCTCTCCACCACCGGACCGCTGTTGCAACGCTGGTTCGCTCGTTTAGGCGGGGGTTCGGATACTTATAAGCTGTACTCCATCTCCAACATAGGATCGGTATTTGGGCTCCTGACCTTCCCTTTTCTTCTGGAGCCCACCCTTCGACTCCAGACGCAAGGCAGATTGTGGTCGGCGCTGTTCTGTGGATTCATTGCCGGATGTGCAATGTGCGCATGGAAAGCCAGAAACGCGACCGAGGAAGCCCCGATTGAAGAAACAACAACCGCGGAAAACATAGCGCCTGCCGCCGAAGCTCGTGTCGGCATATTCACCTACGCGCTGTGGTTCCTGCTGGCTTTGTGTCCATCATCGTTGCTGTTAGCTACTACAAACCTGCTATGCCAGGAAGTGACGACGGTTCCGCTGCTGTGGGTATTGCCGCTTTCTTTGTATCTTCTCAGCTTCGTTCTGTGTTTTGATAACCCGCGCTGGTACCAGCGAGCGGTCTTCCATCCGCTTTTCGCATTCATCCTGTTTCTCACATGCGCGGGTTTGATCGTCAACAACATTCCGACCCAGGCGATCCTCCTTCCCGTGTTGCTATTTTTGGGCTGCATGATCTGTCATGGCGAACTCGTGCGTTTGAAGCCTGGCGTGAAACATCTCACTTCGTTCTACTTAGCCATTTCCGCCGGCGGTGCGGCAGGAGGCATTTTCGTTGCCATTTTCGCGCCCCATCTCTTCACATTTTTTACCGAGTTTCAGCTAACGCTGGCCTTTATAGTTGTGCTGTTGCTGGCCTGCCTATTTCTCGATCCCACTTCTTGGATCTTCGAGGGTAGAGTTTTGCTGCCGGTGGTGATCACCGTTGGCGTCATCCTCGCCGCCTACCTTGCCGGCCTCTGGATGCCCGGTGTGTCGCAATTGCTCAGCGGGCTGCATTTTTACTCACTGGCTCTGTTGCCTGGCGGAGTTGCCGCGCTCGGCGCTTACCTTCTGGGCAAAAACCAAAAATCCCATGTCCCCGGCTTTCGCTTCTCGCAGGTTTACATTGGTTGCATCGCGGTACTCGCCTTGGCTGCGCTTTATGACAGCACCCGATCTTCACCCGGACCTTACTTAAGCTCGCGTAACTTCTATGGCGTGGTTCGTGTTTTCCATCAGGGTCAGGCCAGGGTGTTGGTACACGGCCGGGCCGTGCACGGTTTGCAGCTGGATCCCCCGTTCGATCGCGAAACTACTGCTTACTACGGCGACAAAAGCGGGATCGGCATCCTGCTTCAGAATCATCCCAAACGAAGTATCCCCGGAGAAAATCTCCGCGTAGGATTGGTGGGTCTCGGCGCTGGGACACTGGCGGCGTACGGACGTCCCGGCGATTACTTCCGCTACTACGAAATCAATCCTGACGTCGTGAAGCTCTCCTCCGGTCCACAGCCAGTGTTCACCTACCTGCGTGACTCGGCTGCTCGCGTGGACGTGGAACTTGGTGATGCCCGTCTGCTGCTGGAACGAGAGCTGGCGCAGAGGGACGTGCAGAGGTTCGATGTGCTTGTGCTGGATGCTTTCGCAGCGGGCGCGGTCCCCGTCCATCTACTCACTCGAGAGGCGTTTGAAACCTACTGGCAGCACCTGGATCCCGACAACGGGATCATCGCGGTGAACATCACCAGCCCGCACATCGACCTGTCTCCGGTGTTACAGGGAGAGACCGCATATTTCCACGCAGATTCTTTAATCTATATGGACAGTCCCGCATATCCTTGCAAGACGAGCCGTTGGGTATTGCTTGCGCGGAATCCCGCCGCACTCAATATTCCAGGACTGAACCCGACTCCTCTTTTTGCCAAAAGGCGAATTCCACCCCGTCTTTGGACAGATGACTACAGCGACATTTTCCGGCTGGAGCGGACTTACCGCATCATGTCACTCCATTTCCCTCACCACGCTGGATCCTGAGGAACCTCGAATTGGAGCACCTAATCTACTGCAACCGAAAGCGTTCGTTCATCAGCCGCTGTAGGCGCGGGCGATACAGGATATCGTAGGCGAGCTCTTTATCGGGAAACATACTCAGTGCGGCGCGGCGGGCATTGGCGGCCATCTCTGACGCTTCTTCCACCGTCAGGTCGGGATCCTGGCTGATCACCGACATGACCATGCTCATCATCATCTGCAGGCGGCGCAGCCTGCGGGCCTCATCCATACTGTCCAGCTGTTCATCACCCTGGGGTTCATCCCGATGGCTTTCATCCCCTTGCGGTTCATCCTTTGGCCCGGTCCGCTGCACTTCCATACTGTTCCCGCTCTTTTGGATGTTGAACGCCGCTCCCGCGTTGCGGCCCCACTCCGCCATTGTGGCAGGTTTCAGGCGCGAATCAAGCTGCCCTTGGCCGTACACCTTTGTGACCCGCGAGACAGAGCGGTAGTGACTGCCGTAATCTGTTGTCAGCATTCTGACGGAGGACGTATGACAGAACCCACTGGTCTCGATCCCCGGCCCGACCCAAATGAGAAGCTCGTCAAGGTTTTCGATACCGAGCAGGAGAACGAAGCTATCGTCGTGCAGGGATTGCTCGAATCGGCTGGCATCGAATCGGATTTGAAATCGATCCACGCCGTGCAGGACGCATTCCCCGGCGTTGGCGGCACGTTGATTCTGGTGCGCGAGGAGGATGCCGCCGAAGCGCAAAAGATCATCGAGGCGTACCGCAAATCGCCGCCCCTCGATGAAGACGACGAGACCGCCGACATCGCGTGAAACGATGGTAAGGTTTTGCTGTGTCCCCCTGTGTCCTCTGCGGTAAAAAATTTCTTAATCACAGGGACACAGAAGCGCACAGGGGTGAGCGTCAATGCAGAAGCGGAACGTCCGTCGTGACCGACTTGCCATCCAAGTAAAAGCTGACTGCGCCATCTTCGTCCGTTCGGAAAGTTCTCACCCCAGCTCGTTGCAACCGCTCCAGCACCTCGCGCCGTGGATGGCCATATACATTGCGCGCGCCCACAGAGATAACGGCATATTGCGGATGAATGGTCGCCAGCAGATCGGTTGAAGTTCCGCTCGCGCTGCCATGATGCGCTACTTTCAGCAGTATCGCCTCGGGATGCTCTTCGACCACGCGGCGTTCCGCCGGACGCTCCGCGTCTCCCTCAAGCAACGCTGTCGTGCCGCGAAAGGCGGCTGTAAACACCAGACAATCGTCATTCGGACGCATCGAACCGGTAATCTGGTCGCGTCCCGGGGCGAGCATGTGAAAATGCGTTCCGCCATAATCGAATTGATCGCCTTCTTTTTTCACCGAGACCTGCATGTTCGCTCGTTGGGCTTGCGCGACGATCACCGCCAATTCGCCCACCGGATGGTCGATGCTCACCCATAACTCTCGCGGATGAAAATTCGCAATCACTGCCGGCATCCCGCCAAGGTGGTCGGCATGGGGATGCGTTATCGCAACCACATCGAGATGATCGATACCGCGATTCCAGAGGTAGGAAGACACCACCTGTTCGCCGACATCGAAGTCGGAGTGCATCCATTGCGGCAAGCCTCCGGCGTCGACGAGCAGAGTGCGGCCCTCAGGCGTGACCAGCAGGATGGAATCGCCCTGCCCAACGTCGATGGCCGTCATCTCGATCACGCCGGAATGAAGATGAGGACGCGACGGAATGAAGGCGATCCACCCAGCAACGCCGAACAGACATGCCACGGCAGCGAAGGCTGGCCAGCGTGTGCGCCAGCGCGTGCAAACGAACTGCGCTGCCAACATCGCCAGCGTAAGCGCGGCAAGCGAGGCCAGGATCATCGCGAGTGAAGGCATGGCCACGCGCAGATCGGCGATCGAAGCGCCCGCCAGATGCGCACCGCCCAGCCGATGCACAGTGCCGGCGATTCCATCGAGAGCGAGGCCGGAAATCCAAACCGCGGGCTTGGCGAGCGCGGTCGAGATGTATCCCAAACCGACGGCGGCGGCGGCAAAGGGCATCAATACTTGCGTAAGAGGAATCACCGCCAGGTTGGCCGGCATCCCCATCGTGGTCGCGCGATGAAAGTGATATGCCATGAGCAGCGCCAGGCCCGCCTGCATCAACGCAGAGACAAAGATCAACTCGGCTACGCCAATCCCCACGCGCATCAGGACTGCGGGCAGCGCCAGGCCCAGCCATTGGCCGATAAATCTGCGCAACCGTCCAGCAATCAGCCGCAGATCGAGCCGGAATTGTGCAATCTCCGGAGCGACGTGCAAGTCGTAGCTCGCCGCGTGCAACAATCGCAGGCCGCGCGCATAGGGCGAGGTTGTCCGCTCCAGAATCGGCGCCCCGATGCCAGCAATGATCAAGACGGCGAGAAACGTCAGCTGAAAACTTGCGCCGAACAAGACGTGAGGATCGGCGATCAGAACTCCCAGCGCCGCGGCGCCGATCGCATTCATCATATTGCGTTCGCGATACAGCAGGCGCGCGCCCAGATACGTCGCTAGCATCAGCGCCGCGCGCCACACCGGTGGACCGACACCGACCACAAACGCATATGCGAACGAAACTACGACCGTCGAGACAGCCGCGACCGCTGGATCGACGCGGAACTGGCGCAGCACCCAAAAAATGGCGACCGCAAGAATGCTCAGATTCATCCCGGAAACGACTAGCACGTGATAGGTACCCGAGCGCTGATACTCCGTGCGAGTTGCGTTGCGCAGAAACGATTCTTCGCCGAGGACCATGGCATCCATGAGCGAGGCCTGCGATTCGGGCCACAGCTGATGAATCTTGGCCACAATGCTTGCGTGCGCCCGCGTTCGCCACAGTTCGATGCGGCTGCCGGAGAATCCCGCAAGCGGCTCAATATCGTTCGCCTCGGCCGAACCCAAGACGCTGATGCCGTTATCGCGCAGATAGCCTTCGTAATCGAACGCTCCGGGATTACGGTAATTGCGTGCCGGATGCAGCTTGGCGACAATGCGTAGCCGCGTTCCGTAAGTCAGAGAAAATGGAGCGATGGGCGACTCACCTGTCTGCGCGCCATCGGCCACTGGAATCGGATCCTCGGGAGATCGTGTTATCAGGCCATCTGAACCCGAAGGCCGTTGCGCTTCAATCGCCCGATGACCTGATGGCCCGATGGCTCGATTTTCTAGCGTCTCATAGATCGTCAGCCGCACCCCCGCCCGTATCAGCCAGCTTCGTCCTTCCCTCGCGATCTGCTCTGTTTCCACATCAATCGATTGCACGGACCGCGGCCCCACCGTCCGCGCATATCCCTCGCGCATGACATGTGCTGTAATAGTGACGGGTTGGCCATCGGCCAAGACGAAAATGCGGGAGTCACCTGGCGGTCGCCCGCGAATCTGAATAAGAAAAGCGCCCAGAAGAAACCACGCACCCAGCGAGAGCGCCTTAGCCAGCCACCCACGTTTCGAAACAAACCACGAAGCTGCAAAAACGAAGCCCATAACCGCGATCACCCACCACGACGGCGGACGCCAGGCGCGTACGCCCACCCACAGTCCGAGCGACAATGTCACCGCCGCCCAAAACAACGGCTGCCGCGCCGCCTTCCGGTCGTGGATCATTTGACCTCTGACAACTGGTTTCTGGTGCCGAACTTGGTATTCTTCAGCAAGCGGCCTAACCCCGTTGTCCGGTTCTCCAGATTGACTCTGTTCGCAGTTTTCTTAGTCGCTGGCGGGCGGCGTGCAGTGACGAGCGGGGCCTCGGCGTCGTGTGCCGACACCGGGCCCTCGGCATCCCACCCGTCTTCCAGGAGGAACTCAGGAGAAACTTGGACGACGTGAAAGCGGTCAGCGCACCAGCAGCATCACCGATTCGATATGAAACGTCTGCGGAAACAGATCGAACAGGTGCGCTTCCTCGATGCGATAGCCACCGGCCACCAAGGGGGTAAGGTCCCTGGCCAGCGTGGCCGGATCGCAAGAAACATATCGGATGCGAGGCGCATCGAGTTCCACCAGCGAGCGAATTCCCTCCTTGCCAACACCGGATCGCGGAGGGTCCAGGACGACCAAGTCAGGACGCCTCCGCAGCGAGCTACCGGGCGAATCATTTCGCCGGCGATAGTCCCTCAAGTAATCCTCGGTTCGCGCACCGACCGCTTTCACGTTCGCAGGCACATTCTGCACAAGGTCGCCATGCGATGTCAGTGACGCCTCTACAGCAAAAATGTGATGAAAACTCTGCGCCAACTCGGCCGAAAATAGCCCTACTCCGGCATATAAGTCGAACGCAATGTCGCCGCGGGCGTTTCCGGTCACGACAGAGACCAGTTCGTCGATCAAATGCCGATTCATCTGAAAGAACGCGCCCGCGCTGACTTGGTATTCATGATCTCGCGTACGATAGAGAAGCGTCCTCGCTCCGGATTGCAGCAGCGGTTTCTGATCGAAGGGCGAATCATGCTCGAACGCTCGCCCTTCCGAACCTCGTCGCCGCGCAGAAAAACGCGAAGAGGAAGAAAAAGAAGATAAAAAGGTTATGCTCGCAATTTCCGGCGCTTTACTCCTAACGGACTCAGCCCAGCGCAGTAAATCCTTTTTACTGGCCTCCTGCTCGCAAAATGCCCAAGCCAGTAACCGCTCATCGCCCGCGTCCGCAAACAGCTCAATCTCGCGCACGCCAGCCGGGCAATTCAATCCGCCTAGCGTCAGCAGGCGCGCTATTGTCCGATTAATCAGCGGCGAGCTGATTGGGCATTCCTGTATCGGAAGAAAGTCGTGCGACCCAAACTTAAAGTATCCAAGTGTGAACTCCAGCGCGGCCCGCACCTGCAGTCTCGTCCGGTTTCGGTAATTCCACGGAGGCGAGCCATGCAGCTGAATCTCCGATTGCAGTTCGATTTTCGCAATCCGCCGCAGCGTTTCTCGCAAAATATCAGCCTTGAGCTCCAGCTGCCGCTCGTAGCGGATATGCTGGTAATGGCATCCCCCGCATTGCCGGAAGTACGGACAACGCGCTTCGATTCGATCGGGCGAGGCTTCGATCAATTGCGTGACCGCGCCGCGCGCGAATCCCGATTTCTCCTGGCGAATCTCAGCCTCCACCCGCTCGCCTGGCAGCCCGAATGAAACAAACACGGCCATGCTTCGGCCATCGGCTGCGACGGGCGTGCGAGCCAGGCCGTCGCCGCCGTAGATCAGTTTTTCGATGGTAAGAAGCAAGCCGTAAGTGTAGCGCGGGCACTCTTGCCCGCGCCGGGCGATGTGAGCTTTCGCAGGCTTGTCTTCATAGTCGCCTTAGGCGGAGACGGGAGCATCGGCTCTACACGATCTAATGCATGTAAAACAAACTCAGGCGCGGAATGCCGCAGCGCTCCAACAGCCGCTTGTGCACGTACTGCTTGTGCAGCTGCTCAACCTGCGCCGACGCCATGTTGCGCCGATAGGGAGCAATATCCCGATCGGCCTCGGCGCGTACATTGACCAAATCTTCATCTGGAGTCGCCGCCATCAATACTGCAAACAGCTTTTCCTCGAGCACCGTCAGCCGCCGTTCCAGATCTTCCAGGCGCGGAAGCTTTCCGCTCGCCTCGATCTGATCCGCCATTTCGCGCAACGAAGCCGCTTCTTCCCGCGCCAGGGCTTCGGTTGTGAAAACCGCGCGCTGCGGCAGTTTCGCTTTTTCGAGCTTTTCGGCATTTCCTCGCAGGAATGCCACGACCTGAGCTGTTTCAAATCCCGGCTCGCGCTCACTTTTTTGTTCACCACCCGCACCGACTGCCGCTTCCTTCATATCTTCCGCTGCCGCGAGCACCGCTTGCGAGCAGTAGGCCAGGCTATTCACTTTCTTCGACTTCGATGGCCGCCGATCATATTTGTCGAACGCGTCGTCCACCCCGCGGAGTATGGCTTCGAGCGGCACGCCCGCATTTTTCCATGTCTCAATCAAGGCCCAATCGAGCGTGGAAAGCAGCAGATGAGTCCCGCGCCGCCGCAGATAGTGCTCCTCGATTTCAGTGAAATAATTGAAGTAATTTTCCACGACGTTCCGGAGCGGTAAGAAGTCAAAGGTCAGATTGCGGAGGTGATTGCAAGGTGAGTCCCTCGGTTTCACCTCCGCAGTCTAACCTCTGACCCCTTACTTCGTTTTCGGCGCCTTCGGTGAAGGCCAAGGTTTCGCATCGGCGGCCACCGGCTTGGCAGACATCGCCCTTTTTGCAGCTTTCGGCGTGGCCTCACGTCGGAAAGACTGATTCCGATCCCAGATGATGCGCAGCCCATCCAGCGTGAGAAACTCATTGACCTCTTTAATAAAGCGGGAAGCCGTGCCCAGCAGCGATCCTAAGCCGCCAGTCGCAATCACCCGCGTTTCCGGCCCGAGCTCATCCACCAGGCGCTCCAGGATGCCGTCGACGAGCCCGAGATACCCGTAATAAAGGCCCGACTGCACACTGCCTACCGTATTCGATCCTATTACGCGGCCCGGCTTTCGAATCTCCACTCGTGGCAGCCGCGCCGTGCGTTGAAAAAGTGCGTCCGCCGAAATCCCGATTCCCGGACAGATCACGCCGCCCATGTACTCGCCTTGTTTCGAAATGCAATCGAACGTGGTCGCCGTGCCAAAGTCCACAATCACGCACGGCCCGCCATATCTCTCAAAGGCCGCAACGGCGTTGACGATGCGGTCCGCGCCTACCTCCGCCGGATTGTCGTAGAGCACCTGCATCCCTGTCTTCACACCCGGCTCCACGAACAATGGCTTGATGCTGAAGTAGCGCTCGCAGACCTGACGCAGTACCGAATCGAGAGGCGGCACGACCGATGAGATCACGATGCCCTGCACGCCTGAAACTTCCAGGTTGTCCATCGAGAAGAGGTTGCGGAAGATTACCCCGTATTCATCGACCGTCCGCGTCAGGTGAGAACCGACACGCCAGTTCGCCACCAGGCGCTCGTAACGGGCTGGATCCGCCGTAACATCTTCGCCCGGACGATGCTCGACCCGATCAAAAACTCCTAACACCGTATTCGTATTTCCTACGTCAATGACTAGCAGCATAAGAAAGTTTGTAATTGGTGATTTGAAATTTGTAATTGGAACAAATGCTGCCGCTCTTAAATTACCAATTGCAAATTACCAATTACAAATTGCCACTGACTCTCACCGTCCCACTCACCACTATCCGCAACCCATCCACCGTCCTCAATTGCAAGAATCCGCGCTCGTCCAATCCCTCGGTAACTCCCGTCAAACCGCCATTTTCGTCGCCGTTGGTCGTGATGCTCACCTTCGCGCCCCGCACCGTTGACGAGCTCTCCGCGAACCGGCGCAAGATTGCATCTCGCGTGTTGTCATTCTCGACCAGGCTCCGGTATTCCCGATCAAGCGACTTGAGCAGTGTGGCGCACATTTCCACGCGCGACCATTCCGTGCCAGTAGCGATTCGCAAGGAAGTCGCGATTTCCCGCAGCTCGGCCGGAAACTTCAACTGGTTGACGTTGATTCCGACTCCCACTACAAGATAGCGCACTCGCGTTGCTTCGGCGTTCATCTCCGTGAGAATGCCGCAGAATTTTTTGCCGCCGACAAGCAGGTCGTTGGGCCACTTGAGATCGGGCCTGAGCTGCGGCGCAACCTCAACGACCGCCGCTCGTACCGCCAATCCCGCCGCCAGCGAAAAAATCAGGGCATCCGAAGGCGGCATCGCAGGATGCAGAATTACCGAGCAGTAGATGCCCGTCGATCGCGCCGAATGCCAGGAGTGAGCGCCGCGCCCTCGGCCAGCCAGCTGTTCTTCGGCTAAGAATACGCTGCCCTCCGGCGAGCCCTCGGCCGCCGCCAGCATGGCTTCGGAGTTGGTCGAGCCGACTTTGTAATAATGATGAATATGTTTCGCAAAAATGGTTCGCTTCACAAGCGGTGCAATCATTTCCGGCAGCAGCAAATCGGGAACTGCGCGCAATCGATAGCCCGTTGCCGGATGGCCGGCAACATCCACTCCCAAACTGCGCAACTGCTGAATCAGACGCCAGATTTGCAGCCGGCTGGTGCCGAGTTCTTCGGCAATCTTCGTGCCGCTGACCACCACGGTTGCGTGGTCCATCAGCAAGCGGACGATACGTCCGAGCCGGGCATCCGTCGCTTTGTGCGCGGACGATACTCGAGTTTTCGTGGAAGTAGGAATGGAAGGGATTATAAACAGTCGTTGGCCGAAAGAATTTCTAATTTGTAATTGGCAATTTGCAATTCAATACCGATGGCTTCTAAATTACAAATCACAAATCGGAGATTACAAATTTCTGCTGCGAACGGCGTCCGACGAATGGCGAACAGCGTAGTCCGCGCACAGAGACTACGCCGGGCTAACCCGCAAACTCATATCCACTGCGGTTGCTGACTGCGTCAGCGCCCCCACCGAAATAAAATCTACGCCTGTTTCCGCATAGGCGCGTACATTCTCCAGAGTGATGCCGCCGGCGCACTCCAGCGGAATCCGCCGTGAGTGGCGCGAACAAATCTCGACCGCTCGGCGAACGTTCTCCACGCTCACGTGATCGAGCAGAATCGCCTCGGCCCCGTGCTCGAGCGCCTGCTGCAATTCTTCCAGTGAGCGCACTTCAATCTCAATCGGCTGTCGGCCGCGCCGATTGTGAATGGCGCGCTCCAGCGCCTGCCTCGCACCGCCGGTCAGCGCAATATGATTGCTCTTGATCACCACGCCGTCGGAGAGATCGAGTCGGTGATTCTGTCCACCTCCGCAGCGCACCGCGTACTTGTCGATCACGCGCAGCCCCGGCGCCGTCTTGCGCGTATCGAGAATGCGCACATGCGTACCCTCCACCGCATCCACAAACTTGCGGGTAGTGCTCGCGATTCCAGTCATGCGCTGCAAGAAATTCAGAATCACCCGCTCGCACGATAGAATCACCCGCGCATTATGCTGAATCACCGCGATCTGTTGCCCCGCATGAACCCGGATGCCGTCAAAAATCGAGGGATGGCTCGTCACCTCGTAATGTGAGGTGACCGCGCCATCGAGTGCCGCATAGACGTCGAGAATCCGCGGTACACATCCCAGGCCTGCCAGAACGCACTCCTGCCTGGCGATGATCGTCGCCGAAGCGCGCTGGCTGGGATCGATACACGCATAGCTGGTTGCATCACGTGTCGCCCGGTCTTCGCTCAGCGCGTTCTCGATGATGGCGGTAATGCGTCGTGAATTCCAGTCCATAAAAACGGTGGTTAGTGGCTAGTGATCAGTCATTGCACGAAGCAGATCGATGCCGGAGAAAGGCCATTTGTCGGCCAAGTAGCCGCAAGCCACAAACCACTAGCCACCGATTTCCTTCAACTTCGCCAACGTCTTCGCCCGCAGCACCTTCAATTCCTCCGCCCGCGTCTTCAGCCCCTCCACCACTTTCGCCGGAGCCTTCGCCAGAAATTGCTCATTGCTGAGCTGCCGCTGCCCGTTGGCGATTTCCTTCTCGATCTTCTCCAGTTCTTTCGCCAGCCGCTCACGTTCGGCCGCCACATCGATTTTCTTTTCGTAGTCGACGCGCACATCGAAGCGAGAGGTACTGCGGGATGGCGCTTGCCGCGCCTGCGACTCCGATGTGTCTGTGACACTTTGCACGCCAGCTATGCGCTGGATCGCCTCGCGGTTGTTCTGAATTACATTCCATGTCTCGGGATCGTGTGAAAATACCTCGATTGACACTCTTGCCTTGGGCTCGACCTTCAGCTCCGCCCGCAGATTACGCACACTGACAATCAGGTCTTGTAGGATCGCCATCTGTATTTCCGCGGGAATGTCGAACTGCATCTCGTCCGCTTCGGGATAGGGAGCCAGCGCGATCGATTTCTTGGGCGGCTTCCCTTCGTGCATGGCATGCCAGATTTCCTCCGTGATGAAGGGCATAATAGGATGCAATAGCCGCAGCGACGCCTCAAAAAGTGTAGTCAGGTTTCTGATCGTCTTGGCGAACTCTTCCGGATTCCCGTTCTCGGATGTCAGCCGCGGCTTGATTAGCTCGATGTACCAGTCGCAGAGGTCGCCCCAGAAGAAATCATAGATGCGATTCGCCGCCTCATCAAAACGATACATCTCCAGCGACTTGTTCACATCCTCAGCCGCGCGATTAAAGCGCGAAAGAATCCACCGGTCTTCAAGCGAAACCGGCCTAAACCCGGCAATGCCTGCGTAGTTGCAGCCGCCCTCGGTTGCCCCGGGCCGCAAGCCCGCATCGACCCTCTCGATATTCATGAACATGAACCGCGCCGCATTCCATATCTTGTTGGCAAAATTTCGATATCCCGCCGTGCGGCTTTCGCTGAACGCAATATCCGTTCCCGGCGCAGCCATCGCCGCCAGCGTAAACCGCGTCGCATCCGTCCCGTACTGCTCGATCACCTCAATCGGATCGAGCACATTCCCCTTCGTCTTCGACATCTTCTGCCGCTCGGCGTCGCGCACCAGCGCGTGAATATAAACATTGCGAAACGGAACGCTGTCGTCTTTCTTGTCGCCATAACCACTCGCCTGCTTCATCGCCGCATCCTGCCTGTGCCCCGCCATGAAGTGGCAGCCGAACATGATCATGCGCGCCACCCAGAAAAACAGAATTTCGTACGCCGTAATCAGCAGCGTCGTCGGATAGAAAACCTCGGCATCGCGCGTCTTCTCCGGCCAGCCGAGCGTCGTAAACGGCAACAACCCCGACGAAAACCACGTGTCGAGCACATCCGTATCCTGTTCCGGTTTCGCGCTTCCGCACTTCGGGCACGAACTCGGCGTCTCCCGCGCCACAATCACCTCGCCGCAATTGCCGCAGTGCCACACCGGAATCCGGTGACCCCACCACAGTTGCCGCGAGATCGTCCAGTCGTGGATGTTGTACATCCAGTTCAAATAAATCTGCTTATAGTTCTCCGGAACAATCGTGATCTCGCCCGACTCCACGGCCGCGATCGCCTTCTCAGCCAGCGGCTTGATCTTCACAAACCACTGCTCCGAAAGCCGCGGCTCAACCACCGTCCCACACCGGTCGCACTTTCCGAGCGCCACCGTGTAATCTTTCTCCGCAACCAGAAATCCCTGCTCCTTCAAATCCGCCAACACCGCCGCGCGCGCCTCATACCGGTCCAATCCTTTGTACGGCCCCGCATTCTCATTCATCTGCGCATGAAGATCCATCACCTCGATCTGCGCCAGCCCATGCCGTTTCCCCGCCTCAAAGTCATTCGGATCGTGCGCCGGCGTAATCTTCACCGCGCCCGTGCCAAACTCGGGCTTCGCAATCTCATCGAGAATGATGGGAATCTCGCGCTTCATCAGCGGCAGCAGCACCTTCTTCCCGTGCAGATGCGTATAGCGCTCGTCGCTCGCGTTCACCGCAACCGCCGTATCGCCCAGCATCGTCTCCGGGCGCGTCGTCGCCACGGTAATAAATTCGTCCGTCCCAACCACTGGATACCGAATCTCCCACAACTTCCCCGAAACCTCTTCGTGCTTCACCTCAAGATCCGAAATCGCTGTCTCGCATCGCGGACACCAGTTGACAATGTACTTCCCGCGATAAATCAATCCCTCTTCATACAGCCGTACGAACACCTCCCGCACCGCCCGCGAAAGATTCTCATCCATCGTGAAGTATTCGCGTCCCCAGTCGACCGACGCGCCCAGCCGCTTCATCTGTTCGAGAATCGCGCCGCCGTACTCGCGCTTCCACTCCCAGACGCGCTTCACAAATTCCTCGCGGCCCATGTCGCGGCGCTGCTTGCCCTCTTTCGCCAGCTGACGCTCCACCATCATCTGCGTCGCAATGCCCGCGTGATCCGTGCCCGGCAGCCACAGCGTGATAAATCCCCTCATGCGATGCCAGCGCACCAGAATATCCATCTGCGTCTGGTTCAGCATGTGCCCCATGTGCAGCCGCCCCGTCACATTCGGAGGCGGCAACAGCAGCGTGAACACCGGTTTGGCCGTGTGGAGCGGGCGCCCCCGCCCGCTGCCTTCGCTGTCGAAGTGATCCGAGCGCTGGGATTGCGAAGACGGCGTCTCCACATGAAACAGCTTTTCCCGGACCCAATACTCGGCCCAGCGCGCCTCAATCGCGCCCGGTTCGTAAGTTTTCGGCAATTCGTGCGGCATGTTCCAGATCAGATTAATGATGGAGAGGCAAACCTTGATACTACAGGCCAAAGAAAACGGGGGTCAAACCGCGCGCACGGGAAGCGGATCAGATAAAGCTGGCCGTCCCTAGAGCTAAAACGCTTTCACTTCGCCGGAATTTCGTTCGCAGCCTTGCTACGAATCGCGGCGGCACGCTGCGCGTCAACCTCGGCCTCGTCGTTGCGCCCCAAGCCGCGTAGCGCAGCGGCCAACGCCGTCAGGTCTCCGGCGACCCTCGGATGGTCTGGACCAAGAGCCTTTATGTCAATCGCTACTGCCCGTTCACACAGTGGCTCGGCTTCAGCGTTTCTACCTTCGGACGTATACAAAACAGCGAGATTGTGGAGAACTAAAGCTACCGTCGGGTGCTCCGGCCCCAAGGCCTTCTCGTTGATCGCCAAAGCTCGCTTGTAAAGTGGTTCCGCATCGCCATATTTCTTTTCCGAATAGTAAAGCCGGGCGAGATTATCAAGACGATTCGCCACATTTGGGTGCTCCGGCCCAAGAGCCTTCTCATCTATCGCTTCGGCTCGCTTATATAGAGCCTCCGCCTCGGCATATCTGTTCTCGTCATCGTAGATTACAGCCAAAGTGTTGAGGTAGGTTGCCATCCGGTGATCAGCCGGTCCCAGCGCAGTTTCAGCTATCTCTATGGCTCGCCTTTCTAAAGGCTCCGCCTCCGCGTACCTGCCTTGCTGGTCATAGCTTCCGGCCAGGGCGTTCAGACAGGTTGCCACGTTCGGATCCGCCCGTCCGAATGTCTTCTCGGCTATCGCCAAGGCTCTTTTATGCAACGGTTCCCCTAAGCGATATCTTCCTTGAATATCATAGAGATCGGCCAGATTATTCAGCGTCACTCCGACGTCAGGGTGCTCTGGTCCGAGCAATTTCTCTTGTAACGTTAGAACCTGCTGATACAGCGATTCTGCCTCGGAATATCTTCCCTGATACTTGTAGTTAGACGCGAGGTTATTGAGAGCTATGGCTGCCTCAGACGATTCGGGTCCCGGGACTTTCTCTGCGATCGCGACGGCACGCAGGTGCAGGGGCTCAGCATCGCTATACTTTCCCTCACTGTCATAAAGCAAGCTCAGATTGTTGAGCAGCGTCGCCGTTTCCAAGGAATCAGGCCCCGTGTCCTTTTCCGTTATTTCAAGTGCGCGACGACAGAATGGCTCCGCTTCGGCATAACTGCCCTCACGGCGATGCACCCCAGCTATCCCGTTCAACGCCGCGGCAACGTGCATACTCCCCGAGCCGAACGCCCTCTCGTAGATGACCAGCGCTAGCTGGTGAAGTTGCTTGGCCTCTCCGTACCTCGACTCAATCTGCAGCATCAGTCCCAAGCAATCCAAGACCTGCGGATTGTCCGGCTGGACGTCGCGGGCCGCGGTTAAGGTGATCAAGGCCTCAGAGTATCTTCCCAGTTGATACTGTGCGTACGCCAGAGAAAGGTATCTTTCGATCCGCTCATCGTCGGAGACGTTCGCCGCCTGCTGAAGATACTCACTGGCCTCGGAATAGCGCCGCGCGTAGAGCGCCATCAGTCCTTTGTCATAAGGCGCCTGTACTTTCTTGTACCACTCTTCAATAGCGGAACTCACCAGATCGGTCGAAAAGCCCAGCAGCCGCGCCTTTTCGGCCAAACCTCGATCCGGATCCATTGAGAATCCAATTTCTGCATCCAGCTGGGACGTAAGGCTCGCGATAATCCGTCTCACCAGCTTGGGATCGGCGAGCAATCTCGGATCGCCTTTACGCGCCACGCGAACGTGAATTCGCTCGGAGAAGCTTGGGGGAACGAAGCCTTGGCCTTCCCACGGGTGAACCACAATCCATTCTCCGTCCAAGGCTAGCTCGATTAGGTCGCCGATTCGCAGCTGAGGCGGGAGCGGAATGGCGAATTCGCCCGATTCTGAAGTCACGGCGCTTCCCACGTTCGTCAGGCGGACCGTGGCACCCGGCAAACGCTCGCCATCTATAGTCTCAACGATTCCGGAGATCGCTCGTGGTTCCGAATCGGCTGCTGTTTGCGCGAAGCTAATCGGCCCCAGCACCAAGACGATGCTTACGATAACTGCGATGGTGGCAAAGCGCGGATCGCTACGCATAAATCAAGCGACTCCAAAGCCACGAGTCGCCCTCATCATCCCGGCTCACGGACATCCGATTACAACCGCCGACATTTTAACCGAAGTAGCCATGCGACGAATGCCTAACCGGCATTCGCGAAAGCAGGCCGTGCCCGGGGAGCACGCCGAGCCGCCAAACCTCGACACCGGGACTCGCACTTTTCCGAACGAGCACAATCGCCCAAAGCGCTTTGGAAAAGTCGTCTACTCCAAATCGTGTGACTTAAAGTCATAACAAGAACAACCGAGACCCACCGTTTTCGCCGCTGTACCACCGCGTTTATCTCATCGCGTCTCCAATGGCTTACAAGGATTTACGTACAGCAATATATGCACAAATGTTTCACGTGAAACATTTTGTACATATACTGGAGCGGGCTTGCCCCCGGCGGAAGGACTCCACGGAGGGCTCTTGGGATGCCGCACTAAAACGATCGCGTCAGACAACCGGACTGCATTACTTCCCGGCCAGTTTCTTCGCGATCTCTTCTACGATCTTCGGGCGAAGATCGGCCATCACGCTGTCCACAATGCTGGCAATCGCGCTGGCGTCGGGCGCGGAAGAAGATGACAATGTGGAACCCTCTGCGGATGCCGCCACAGCCATGGCTTTCGGAGCCTCCGCCGTTTCGACCGCGTCACTGTTCGGAGCGGCGCCCGCTGGCGCGGTGCGGATCTGATGCCAATTCGACTTTCCCGATTTCGACTTAATGTTGCCCATGGACTCCTCACCCCCAGCATCTGAACTCGATCCCTGATTTTCCTCTGCCGCTGCTGCTACTGCTACCGCTGTTTCACCGTCTGGTGCGGCGTCTGAAGTCGTTGCTGCTTCGACTTCGCGTTGGCCAGCCACACTCGCAAACGTAGCCGCCGCGAGTTCTTTCGCCTGCACTGTCTCCGGAACGTTTGCCGTGGACTCTTGCTGTTCAGCCTCGGCCTTCGCCGGCCCGACCTCTTTCAGTTCGACCCTTTCAGCCTTTTCTTGCTGAATCTTTTCCTGCTCGATCTTTTTCTCTTCCGTCTCCGCCTGTTCGATTCTGCCCGGCTCCGCGCTCGGAGCATCCGGAAGCGCTGCGATAGGCGCTGTCGGCGCTTCCGCGAATGTCTCAGGAACTGTAGCTACTAAACCTCGATCCGATAAGCTAGGATCCGTTGAACCGGGGTCCGCTGGGCCAAGCTCCGTTGAACCAAGCTCCGTAGGACCAGGCTCCGTTGGACCAGGCTCCGTTGCCGAGCGCTCGGCTGAATGAGGCTCTGATTGACCCGCCCCGTTTGAACCGTCGGCAACTCGGTTGGGCGAAACTTTTGCGTTGGCCAACAATTCTGCTTCGGCCAGCCGGTTTTCAACTGCGGCGGCAATGGCGGCAACGCCGGTCATTGCTGCCGTTACCATTTCACTTCCCGAAGCTGTCGATGGCAGGGAAGCGAAAGTGCGAAACATTTCTGCTTCGAGTGAAATCCCCGCTTCCTCGCCGCTTAGAGCCACCGGCTCCGCGACCCACCGCGGACCGGCGGAGGCGGCGGGTGACGCGAATACTGAAACATCGGCCTGCACGGTAGCGGGTGTCAACAAGCGCAGCGCCTGGGCTAGCTCCTCGTCGCTTGGAGCCGGCGCTTCGGGCTCCATCGTCTCTCGTGTGTTTGCCGCAGCCACGCTCGTTATCGCTGCGGACTGCGCAAACTTCTCCGCAAACGGTTCGGCGGGGTTCGGGACAGGCGTGCTTGGCACGTCGGCGTGGGATTGCTCGGCCCCTGATTGCCGAATTTCCGAAGCGGTTGCGTTCGCAAACACACTCGATTCGTTGATTTCGGATTTGACTGCGACGGCCTCGGCTTGGCTGATCTTAGTTGTTTGTTCTTCCACCGGGTGCTGCACCGTGGCTGTAGCCGCCGCGAATGCCGGCTCATCTGTCTTACCCACCGATGCGGATTCCCGCGTAGTTACGACGGCACTGACCCCCGTTGCGCCGGTCGTCTCCGCATGGGCGGGTTCTGCAGCATGAATTGCTGAAGGGGTTGCTGAAATTTCGGGTACGGTGTGACCGACTGCCTGCGACTGGGTTTCGGCGGCGACCTCGTCGGCAGGTGCGGTTGCAGCTTCAACAGCCGACCCGATGACTTCGGCTTGGGTCGTTGTTTCTACCTTCGCTTCTGTCTTTGTCGTTTCGATCTTTGTCGTTTCTATCTTGGTCGCTTCTATCTGGGCGTCTTCGTTCTTCGCTTGGGGACTTTGGACATCTGGCACGGTGGCGGGAACTTCGACGGCTGTGTTGGGAGTCGGCGCCTCCGGCGTTAGAGCTTGTACGGGAGTGCTTTGGTCAGCCTGGACTTGATCGGGGGAATTTCGGATCGCAGCCTCACGGTCAGACCGCCTTCGTCCCCCAACTCGGCGTTCCGCCGACGGCGCAACATTTTCGGTCTCCGCAGCCGGGGCATCGAGTTTCGCCGCCAGCGCGCTCAGCGCGTCCAACTCTTCCGGGGTTATGTCTTTCGGGATGTCGGGAAGCCGTTCGGGTTCCGCTCCGGGCGCCGCCACCTTCGATGCGGATGCTGCCACGGGTTTAGGCTTGCCCTTCCGGAATTCGCGGAAGTTGCCCGCCGCCGCTACATCCTCCCAGGATTCCTCTTTTTCCTCTTTCTTTTTCTTTGTAGGGAAACCCAGCCGGCTCTTCCAGCCATTGTCGGCCTCTTCGTTGCCTTCCCATCGCCTGCCGTTTCCAGAGCCGCCGAACCGATCAGCGCCCGAAGCAGACGAACTAAAGCGCGAGCCTGGCGACTGCGGCACCACGCGGTCTTCGAGTTTGGTGATCGCCGTGAGCAACTCGCTGGCTTCGAACGGCTTAACGATATGAGCGTCAGCCCTGACGCGACGCGCTTCTTCCGGCTTGAAAGGTTCCAGCTTGCCCACAGTCAGCAGCACGGGGATATGCGAGGTTTGGTCGTCGCTCTTCAGACGCATGCAAACTTCCAGCCCGCTATAGCCGGGCATGTAGACATCGAGAACGATCAGATCTGGTTTGACTTCGGTGATCCGTTTCAGCGCGGCAGATCCGTTGTTGACGGTGGAGACGTCATAGCCGGCATCGGCCAGGATCTTTCGCCCCATGTTCTGGGCGGTCACACTATCATCGGCCAGCAGTATTTTCCGCGCCAAGCGTCATCCTTGAACGGCAAAAAAGGAGAGATAACGCGAAACTACCTTGTCCCTAAACCTAAGTCAACGGTTCCGGCACAGGTAACCGGTTACGTCCGTTCCTAGCCCGTTGGGAAGAGAGAATTTTCCCTGACCGTCGTGCCATAAGTAACGCCTACGGGCGATCTCGCGGACGGTCAGTCGGAAAATCGGATGCTCACTCCTTGTCTATCAACCGAGAAAATCCTTGGCTCGGCGCATGGAGTTGACAACAATATATAGTGTATTACATTGTATATTGCATGGCATAGCACTCAATGCACGAATCCGACGCCGAAGACAAGTGGGAAGTTCAGCTGCGCAAAGGATGCCTGGAGTTGGCCATCCTGGCTGCGCTGTGGGAGGGACGGAGTTATGGCCTGGAGATTCTGCGGCGGTTGGAAAGGGATTCAGATTTGATCGTATCGGAAGGAACGGTTTATCCGCTGCTCAGCCGCTTGAAGGCGCTGGGGCTAGTGCGCAGCGAGTGGGTAACGTCGGATGCGGGACATCCGCGGAAGTATTACGCGCTGACGGTGGCGGGGAAACAGCGAGCGGCGGAGATGGCCAGAACCTGGGCGCGTTTTTCATCGAGCATGGGTGCGCTGCTGGCTCCGCTGGCGAAGGGAAAATAAGGAGCTTTGGCAGGCAATTATGGCAGGTGACGCGGAGCAGAGGATTGAAGCTTATCTGAGCCGGCTGCGCGAGAGATTGCGCGGCATGAACCAGGACGAAGTACGCGAGATTGTCGAAGAGTTGCGCGGCCACATTATCGATAAGGTCGCAAGCGCCGGCATCAGCGGTGAACTAACCGCGGCTGGCGTGGATGCAGCGCTGGCGCAGCTCGGAAGTCCAGATAAACTCGCGCGCGAATATTTGACGGACAGTTTGCTGGCGCGGGCTGAAGTGACCAGAACGCCGTTTGGCATTCTCAAGAGCGTATTCCATTGGGCGAGCCTCAGTGTGGCCGGGTTCTGGGTGTTGATCGGCTCGACGGTTGGGTATTTTTTCGGAGTTGTTTTCATTCTGGTGGGCGCGTTGAAGCTGATTCATCCGCACACCGCGGGGTTATGGGCTTTTCCGAAAGGCAACGGAGATGTGGAATGGGCGATTCGCCTTGGGTTCGGCAACGTTCCGGCGAATGGGAGGGAAGTATTGGGGTGGTGGATTGTGCCGATTGGGTGGATCGGGGGTTGGGGACTCGTCATGTTGACCACATACATTGCGCTGTGGGCTGTGAGGTTGTATCGGGCGTCGCGGAAGCTCGATCGAGAATGACCTAAAAGAACCAGAACTGCCGGAAGGAATAATCCAGCAGAAATAAATAATGGAGAAATAATAATGAGTGGAACTGTCGAGGCAGATGGAACGACGGCTTCAAGCGCGGGTGATTCCGATTCGCCGCCGAAAAAGGCGATAACGCCTGCGCAGCGCTGGATTTCGCTGGCCGAGTTTGTTATCGGCGCCGCGATTGTGATTGCGTACAACGTCTATAACGTGATTTCGAATGAAGTGCCGATTCTGTTTGTGCTGGCGTTGATTTCCTTTCGGGTGCGGGACAGCGGATGGGGAGCGATGGGACTGCGCTGGCCGATTTCGTGGAACAAGACGGTGTTGATTGCGCTGGCGGCGGCGGCGCTGAGGATTGTGCTCGCGTCAGTGGCAGTGGATCCTCTGACGGCGCACTTCTGGCCGCCAGCGAAGGCGCCGAGCGGCATGAACGAGATTTCCGGCCACATCATGGTTGCATTGAAATGGCTGGCGCTCGTGTGGACGTTTGCCGCGTTTGGAGAAGAGATCGGCTATCGCGGCTATTTGCTAAACCGAGCGGCGGATGTTGGTGCACGGTCGAAATCTGCGTATTGGATTGCGGTGATTTTGTCGTCGGTGTTGTTTGGCTACGGGCATTATTACAAAGGGCCGGCGGGGATGATCGATTCGGGGATGGCTGGATTGGTGCTGGCATCAGCCTATATGCTCTCTGGGCGAAATCTGTGGGTGACGATTCTGGCGCACGGGTTCATTGATACGTTCGGCATCGTTGCTGTGTTCTTTGGCTGGGCAAATTAGTCGCCGGTTGTGGATTGGGACGCAGGACGCACATTCGGCGGCGGTACAATGCTTGCACTATGGCCGTCGCAAGCGCTGCTCAGCCAAGCCCGGACCGCGTGGGTAAAGATCGCGACGGTACTGTGTTGCCGCCACTCGCTACCGGTATTCTAATTGGGCTATGCGCAGCGAAGTTGCTGCTGCACGTCTTTACTAGTCTCCGCCGCTACGGCTACTTCCGCGACGAACTGTATTACCTCGATATGGCCCGGCACCTCGATTGGGGCTATGTGGACGCCGCGCCGCTGGTTGCCGTTTACGCCAAGATCGCGCTGTGGATGGGTGGTTCGCTTTGGGCGCTGCGAATTATACCCGCGCTCGCTGGCACCGCGCTCGTTGCCCTCACCATGCTGATCGCGCGTGAACTAGGCGGCGGACGTTACGCTCAGTTTCTCGCCGGTCTGTGCGTTCTTCTAAGCCCGGCCGTGCTGGTCCTGGACAACTTTCTCAGCATGAATGCCTTTGAGCCGCTCTACTGGATGGGGTGCATGTGGGTGGTTGCGCGCATCCTGCGCACCGGAGACTCCCGGCTGTGGCTGTGGTTTGGCGTTCTCGCCGGGCTGGGGCTGGAGAACAAGCATTCCACGCTGTCTCTTGGATTCTCGGTTGTGGTGGCATTGCTGCTGACGCAACATCGGCGCGAATTCGCGCGGCCGTGGATATGGATTGCCGGTGGGATCGCGCTGGCGCTGTTTTTGCCCAACATCATCTGGCAGATTCGGCATCACTGGCCGACGATCGAAGACCTGGAGAATGTTCGCCGCTCAGGCAAGAATGTTGTGCTTGGGCCGCTGGCGTTCGTGAAGGAACAGGTCCTCGCACTGCAACCGATCCTGTTCCCGGTGTGGCTTGCGGGGCTGGTGTGGTTTCTCCGCGACCGGCGCTGGCGCGTGTTGGGGTTGACCTTTGTTGTCTACTTCATATTGATGGAGGTCGCGCACAGCAAAGATTATTACGTGTTCCCGATCTATCCCATGCTATTCGCCGGTGGCGCGGTCGTGATTGAAATGTGGCTGTCGAGCCGCGCGAACTGGACACGCGCGGCCGTGGCCGCGGTCATCGTGCTTGGGTCGCTTCCGCTCATGCCGCTGATGACTTCGATGCTGCCGCCGGAGCGGCTGCTCGCCTATCAAAACGCCATCGGCATCAGGCCGACCAAACAGGAGGTACACCACGAGTCGCTGTTGCCGCAAGTGTTTGCCGACCAGTTCGGATGGCCGAAGCTGGTGAGCGAGGTCGCCGCGATTTACAACTCGCTGCCTGCGGAGGAGCGCGCCGAAACCGGCATTTGGGCGGGCAACTACGGCGAAGCGGGAGCCGTTAATTTGTGGGGTCCGAAGTATGGGCTGCCGCGCGCGTATTCTCGCCACCAGAACCATTGGTATTGGGGTCCACCGCCGGTGGTTTACAAAAACCTGATTGTGATCGAGTGGGATCTGAACGATGTGCGCGACAATTGCACCTCATATCAGGCATTCGAGCATTATGAGAAATTCGGCATGGGCGAGGAGAACACGCCGATCTATCTGTGCCGCGGCGTGAAATTCGACATCCAGAAAATCTGGTGGCACTCGCATCACTGGAATTGAGCAGGGATAAGCGGACCAGCAGCCTCGGCGAGTTTGCGTCTTTCGTTTGACTGATTTCCGCAGCGCACGATAAACTATTTAGGTTTGCCTGTACTTGCGGACCCGCCCTCCACTCGTCACGCCAAACACGGGTGCGTCAGGGCCCCGAATGTCCGCGCCGCGTTTCCGGTCACAAGCCGTTGCGGGAAAACAGCAAGCATTTAGAGTTCTGCCGAGCGCGCTCGGTTTGGGACAGCCGAAGGGCGGCTGTTCTACGCGGACGGTTAGACCGTTCGCCTTCGTCGGAATCTTGGAATCTTCGGGATTTAAGGAGAGATTATGTACGCGGTGATCCGCGCAGGTGGAAAGCAGTATCGGGTGGCTCCGGGTGATGTCATCCGGATGGAAAAGCAAGCCGATACGGACGGACGGGTGCAATTCAGCGACGTGCTGGCGGTTTCGGCGGATGCGGGCAGCGTTCTGCCTCCTGGAGCCGGCGCGAGCGTGACCGGCGAGGTGGTCGAGCAGGGACGCGGCGAGAAGGTTCTCGTCTTCCATTACAAGCGCAAGAAGCAGTACAAGAAGCTGCGCGGGCACCGGCAAGACTATACGGCCGTCCGCATCACCGAGATTGCGTTCGATGGGCAGTCGTTCAAGGCGCCCGAGCTTCCGAAGAAAGAAAAGAAAGTGAAGGCGCATGCCGAGCATGAGGGCGCGGCGGAAGTGAAGACGTCGAAGCGTCCGGGGAAGAAGGCGGTGAAGCACCCGGCGCATCCACACCCGAAGAAAGCGGCAGCGAAAACGAAAGCTGGAAAAAAGAGGAAGTAGAAGTTTTTTCTGCGACGGCGTTTTTGGCACAAACAAAAGCAGATTCTTCATTTTCAGAATGACGGCCTCGCGGTCATACGATGATAGGACGATGATTTCGATTCGTAGTCGGAGATTACTGGCAACTGGCCACTGGGAACTGATTTATGGCGCATAAAAAAGGACAGGGCACTTCACGAAACGGGCGCGACTCGAACGCGCAGCGGCTTGGGTTCAAGGCTTTCGGCGGACAACTGGTTCCGGGGGGGACGATTATTGTCCGGCAGCGCGGCACAAGGGTGAAGCCGGGACTGAATGTTGGACGCGGGAAAGACGACACGCTGTTTGCCAAGATCGCCGGGCGCATCAAGTTCGTCGACAAGGGATCGATGGGCAAGTTTGTGATGGTCGAAGCGGTGGAAGCGAAGTAGGTAGTGCACTTGAGTGTGCGAGAAAAGGGGTAGTGTCCTAATTTGTCCTGAATTTAGGACACCACCAGAAAAGGCCGCCGCTATCAACTACTGTGGGATAATAGGTGTGCTGGCGGGGGTGTCGATGCCAGGAAAAGAGTTCGACGAGTACGAACTGCCGAGACTTCCGGACGAACCCGAAGGTTGGCGTGAGCTTCAGAAAAAGGCGCGGAACGCCCAAAGCCTCAAGGAACTGGACGCAATTCTTGCCGAAATGAACCGGCTCCTCGCCGAGTGCGAAAAAAAAGCCGCAGCCGCCGAAGCGCCACCCGCTTCTACCCAGCCTGGCGAGGAGAACGAGAAGCGGACCACCGGCGAGAAATAATGTCCCTCTAGATTGGATTGGCGAGCCGATGCAGTTCCGAACGCAGTTCGGCAATTCGGGATTTTCGTTTCTGATAGGCGTCTAATTCTTCCGTCGTGAAGTCCGACAACTTCCGATCCATGATCGAATCAAGTTGTAACTGCATGAGATCGCATATCTCGATGGCGAGTTCAGCGATTTCTTTAGGTTCCATGTTCCGATTGCACAGAAGAATCTGACAAGTAGAGGTGACGGTGGATTCCCATCGAGGTGCGGCCAGTCACGTGCGCGTGTGATTGCGGCAGGCGGCAATTTTCGATGTTTAGCGCTCTTCGACATTCAGCACTCCATGTTCATCGATGAAGCCAAAATTCGGGTGAAGGCGGGGGACGGCGGCAACGG
>JASHOU010000208.1 GCA_030038475.1 Terriglobales bacterium
TGCTATACCTCAACCCAACGGCGCGACTCCTCCGGCGAAAGCGGACAATCGGGCGGAAGCAACGGGCGATCAGAGCACCCCAGCCGATCCGGAGTCGATCTTCCCACATTTCACGAACACTCGCTTTTGGCTCTCCGGCCAGATGAACTTCGTTTTCCAGACCCATCCTGGCTTTCACGCCGATTACAGCGGAACGCACAGCCTGAGTCCGTATTATGAGAAAGCCACTTCGCGCGTGCTGACACTCTACACTGGCGTGCGGATTAACGACTCCACCGAACTTCTTGTGGATATCGAAGAGGCGGGAGGGGCGGCGCTGAGCCTGGGATTTGGCTTGGCGGGCAATACCGATCTGGATATTGTGCGCAATCCGCTGTTGAGCAAAGCGCCGTATCTGGGCCGCGGCATGATTCACAAAGTGTTTGCGCTGAGCAAAGACAAAGTGGAGAACGATCGCAGTTTCCTTTCGCTGTTTCCTGAACTGCCGCGGCGGCGCCTGGAAATTCGCTTTGGCAAGTTCAGCCTGCCCGATTTTTTCGATGTGAATTCCGTCGGCTCCGATACGCATTTGCAGTTTTTGAACTGGACGGTAGACAACAACGGCGCGTGGGATTACGCGGCGGATACGCGCGGCTATACGGTCGGGGTGGTGGCGGACTTCGAGGACCGCAACTGGGGTTTTCGTTTTGCCGAAGCGCTGATGCCGAAAGTTGCCAATGGAATCGATCTGGTGTGGCGGCCGTGGCAGGTTCATGCGGAGAACTGGGAGTATGAATTGCGCCACGGCATTCTGCCGAAGAAAGAAGGCGCGGTTCGGGTGCTGGCATTTACGAACTATGCCAACATGGGCATTTACCGGCAGGCGATTACGCAGTTTGAGGAAGGACTGGTTCCGGTTCCGGAGATTGACAATCATCCCTGGCACATCACGCGCAAATATGGCTTCGGGGTAAACATGGAACAAAGTCTCACGCCTTATGTCACAGCGTTTTTCCGGTGCGGATGGGACAACGGGAAGACCGAGTCGTTCGCCTATACCGAAGACGATTTGACCTTCAACCAAGGTGTTGGCGTGAACGGCGCGCTGTGGCGTCGCAAGCAGGATCGGGCTGGTGTCGCGTTCGTGTCGAACGGGATCAAGAAGGATCATCAGGTGTATCTGGCCGATGGCGGGCTGGGTTTCCTGCTGGGCGATGGCGGGCTGAGCTACGGGCGGGAGAACATCGTGGAATCGTATTACACGGTTCATGCGTGGCGCGGAATCTATTTTGCTCCCGGGGTGCAGCATATCGACAATCCCGGTTACAACCGCGCGCGCGGGCCGGTGATTGTGCCGAGTTTCCGCGCGCACGTGGAGTTCTGAAAGAGCAGGTCGCAGGTGTCAGGAAAGGCACTTTGGGGCTGAAGCCTTGTTTCAGCGTGCGTGACCTCGGTGGGTTGATGGAGCGGGAGACGGGGATCGAACCCGCGACATCCGGCTTGGGAAGCCGACGTTCTACCGCTGAACTACTCCCGCTCGACGTGGTTAGAGTACCATTGCGACTTGGCTAAGACAATGTTTGCCGGGCGATGATGGTGGGTATTAAGAACACCCACTACGCAGGCTATGTTTGCCGGGGTTATACGCACTGAGGGGAAAACGCTACACTCAACCCCAGGGGGTACGAGGCCGGGACGCGGCCATCGTCGGCACCGTACTGGTACTGATCGCGGGAGATGCTTACGTTTTTTGATCTCTCACATCCAAACGCCTTTTCCTTGCTTCAAATTATTTCTATGAATCGCACTGCAAAAGTTGTGTTGCATTGGCTTGAGAGAGATAGACCGTTCCCACGGAACCAGCGCTTCTCACGACCGGCTCGCTTCGATCATCAGGGTCAGGACTGGAAACAAGACGCGTGGAACCTCACCGTCGTTACAGAGGGAAATGTCGATGCCGCAGGTCGGCAGTCGGCAACTGTGAAGTTCTTGGTCCCTAATGCCCCGCATGATTGGCTTTCGGTTGGGAAGCGTTTTACCCTTATTGAAGGGGAACTTGCCCTCGCCGAGGGCGTTGTCGAACAGATTCTTGCCTGTTGAGACCTTGGAAATTCATGCGACCTATACTCAGGGGCGCTTTTCTGTGCCCCAGATACATACCGCCGTTGCCTTCGATCAGCCGCATTTCCGTAGGTGTAGCGTTTTCCCCTCAATGCGTATAACCCCAGGCTATGTTTGCCTTTCTCTGACAGGCTGCGTAAGATTCCCGCTCGGATTTCGATCAGAACCCATCTGCATTTCAGGAGCGCTAACTTCATGAATCCGCTCTCCGCAAAACACAATTCGCGCCGCGACTTCATTCGCGGTGGGCTGACGACGGCTGTGGCAGCGTCAGCGTACCCGGCGCTTGGAGCGTCTGGCATCGCCAGTCTTCGCTATGAGCCTGAGTCTGAATCTGAATCTCAGCCTACGCCTGTCGGCGACAATTTTGCGCGAGACTTTGAACTCGACGAGATCACGATTGACGCCGTCCAGCGAGCGTTTGAGTCGGGCCAGCATACGTCGCGCTCGCTGACCGAGAAATATCTGGCGCGCGTTCAGGAGATCGATAAATCCGGGCCAAGGCTGAACGCGGTGATTGAAGTGAACCCGAATGCATTGGAGATTGCGGGTGCGCTCGATCGTGAGCGCAAGGCGAGCGGACCGCGCGGGCCGCTGCATGGCGTTCCAGTTCTTATCAAAGACAATATCGATACGGGCGACCGAATGAATACGACGGCGGGGTCGCTCGCGCTGCTCGGATCGCGTGCTGGGAGCGACGCTTTCGTCGCTGCGCAGTTGCGCAAAGCGGGCGCTGTGATCCTGGGTAAAACCAACCTGAGCGAGTGGGCGAACATTCGCTCCAGCCACTCGACCAGCGGGTGGAGCGGGCGCGGCGGCCTTACTCGCAACCCGTATGCTCTCGATCGCAATCCGTGCGGCTCGAGTTCCGGCACAGGAGCGGGTGTGTCGGCAAACCTGTGCGTTGCCGGCGTTGGCACGGAGACGGATGGGTCGGTCGTGTGTCCATCGTCGGCGAACGGATTGGTGGGATTGAAACCTACGGTCGGACTGGTGAGCCGCAGCGGCATCATTCCGATTTCGCACAGCCAGGACACCGCGGGCCCGATGGCGCGCACAGTGCGCGATGTCGCGATACTTCTCGGAGCTATGGCAGGGGCCGATGCGCAGGATTCCGCAACCGCCGACAGCCAGCGCAGGCAGGCGCCCGACTACACGAAATTTCTCGATGCGGCGGGACTGAAAGGCGCGCGGCTGGGAGTGGTGCGCAAGTATAGCGGCTTTAACGATGCGGTCGACCGGATGATGGAGTCGATGATCGGCGCGATGAAAGGCGCCGGCGCGGAGATCGTCGACCCCGCTGACATTCCGACGATAGGCAAGTTCGACGACAGCGAACTGACCGTTTTCTATTACGAACTGAAGGCGGATCTTGCGGTTTACCTCGCGCGCCGCGGAGATGCTTCCATCAAGAGTTTGAAAGATGTGATCGCGTTCAACGAAAGCAATCGCGAGCGGGAGATGCCGTATTTTGGGCAAGACCTTTTTCTCAAGGCGGAGCAGAAGGGTCCGCTCAGCGAAAAAGAATACCTCGATGCGTTGGCCCTGAATCGGCGGCTTAGCCGCGCCGAGGGAATTGATTTCGTAATGGACAAGTTCAAACTTGATGCGCTGGTCGCGCCGACGGCAGGCCCGGCATGGCTCACCGATTTGATCAATGGCGATCACGCTCCGGGAGGCAGTTCGAGCGCCGCGGCGGTTGCGGGATATCCGAATATCAACGTGCCGGCAGGATTTTTGTGGGGATTGCCGGTTGGTATTTCTTTCTTTGGCCGCGCGTGGAGCGAGCCGACTTTGCTTAGGATTGCCTATTCGTTCGAGCAGCCCACCAAGGCCCGCCAGAAGCCGCGATTTCTGCCGACGATTAATCTCGCGTGAGAAGCGGCTCGCCGGCTGGCCACCCTTAGTGAGGTTCAGTCGGCGCGGTGCCCTGCGCTGCTGGCACAGCAGCCGCGGGTTGCGGCGGAGTCGCGATAGGCGCTGGTGACGGCGCTGGTTGCGCTGTTGCGGGTGTCGCTTGTGCCGGCGTCACTTGGGATGGGGTTACCTGTGGCGGCGCGGCAAATTGGGGATCGGAAAATGATGGAGCTGCAAACAGCGGTTCGGTGAGCGATTCGGGCGGCGACGGCGGCTCGGAGGGGCGGATTCCCTTGGCTTCTACGATTGACCATCGCCAGTCTTCATCAGGGCCGGGAGTGATTCCGATATTTTCGCGAAAAGCGGTTGTGCTGAAGGGCTTGGCTTCAGCCTTGAGGTGATAAAGAAGCGTCACGTCGGAACGTCGCTCGATGGCGGCGGAGGCGCTATTTTCGGCTGCGGGAATCACGCGGGCGCGAGCCGCGATTTCGGCGTTTTCTCCCGGCTTGCGTTCGAGAGTGAGGCCGATGGTGATCTCGCGCAGATCCCAATCGGTGCCGTTGAATACCTGCAGCTCGAGGTTTTCATCCTGAATGAAGCCAGGACCGTCGAGCTTGAGCAGTTCGGCGAGCGGCAGGTCTTCGATGAGAACCGGCTTGATCAAGAGCGAAGTGGCGCGCGCGTTGAACGACAAGCTGCAGGTTACATCGGGTGACGATACTTTGACTGTTTCGCTGCGCGGATCGATAGAGAATACGGTCTTCGCATCGCTGACGGAGCGCGCCCGCTCGGCCTCTTGCATGGCCTGGTCGAGATTGTCGTTGTCGATGACCGGCGAGTCGGAGCTGGAGTGTTGAGACTGCTGCAATTTCTGTTCGCGCAAAGTGCGCGCGACATCTCCGAGTGAGGGTGAGTCATCGTCCTGCGCCAGGACTGCAAGGGGAACGAGCAATAGGACTCCCAGGAGAACTAGGCGAAGCCAGCGCGGGTTGGGGAGTTGGAATTCCATGAATTCGGCAGCCGTCGCGGGTGCGCGCGACAGGTCTATAGAGGAAGTTTAGGCGAGGCGGAACGGAAAAGAAGTTACCGAAGGGACACGTCGGTACTAGCACTTCCAGAGTTTGGCACAACAGGAGTAAGAAACGTGGGCGCGCTCAGATCGAAGCGCGCAACGGGGCGCACCCACGCTCGTTCAACCATAACTACAGCAGGCCAGAGGTGCGGAAACGCGCGATCGGATCGGTTACCCGCATTGGTTGACGCTTAAAAATCCAGCGTGCCACCGCAATTCCCAATGCCGCGTAAGCCAAATGCCAGAGTTTCATAAAATCGCTCCCCACGCCGGACCTAGTTGGGGAGAGACTCGAAGGTCGCGCCGTGAATTTACCCTACCTCTGCTCTATCGGCAGGTCTAGGCCACGAAGGTGCTATAAAATCGGGCAAAGGTACTGCTTGGTAACGTGGCGGGGGTAACAAGATGGCGAATGTCGGGAAACTCAGATCTCAGGCACGGCCGGGCGGGGACAACTGGAGCCACCACATACTTTTCGATCTTATTTTTCAATCCAGCCGCCGCCGACTACGATGTCTCCGTCATAGAACACGGCAGCTTGGCCGGGGGTTATGGCACGCTGAGGCTCGTTGAAGGTTACCAGCACCTCGTGAGGGGTGACCGCCTCGATCGTCGCCGGCGCTGGCTGATGCCTGTGGCGAATCTTCACGGCAACCCGCATCGGCTCGCGCAGCTCGGCGGTTGAAATCAGGTTGACGCGGCGCGCGCGGAGGGTGCTGGAATATAGCTCCTCATCGTTGCCGACGACAACCTGTCGCGTGTCGTTCTTGATTTGAATCACGTACAACGGAGATCCCGTGGCCACGCCCAGTCCCTTGCGCTGGCCGACCGTGAAATTGTGAACGCCGGCATGCTCGCCGATGACCGTGCCATCGGTTGTGACCATTTCACCGGAAACATCGGCCGGCGTTTCTCGCTGCTCGCTGAGATAAGCTTCGAGAAAGCGCTTGTAGTCGCCGCCGGGGACAAAGCAGATTTCCTGCGAGTCGGGCTTTTCGGCGATGGCGAGGCTGTGCTTGCGAGCGAGTTCGCGCACCTCGGGCTTAGTCATCCCGCCGAGCGGGAATAGAGTGCGGCTTAGCTGCTCTTGCGTGAGGCCGAAGAGGAAATACGTCTGGTCTTTGGACTTGTCGGCTGGCCGCTTCAGGAGCCAGCGTCCTTGTTGGCCGTCGAAGTTGATTTGAGCATAATGGCCAGTGGCAATCTTGTCTGCGCCAATCTGCCTGGCCACAATAAGAAGCTGATCAAACTTCAAGTGATTGTTGCACAGACTGCAAGGGATTGGCGTGCGTCCAGCGAGATACTCTTCGACGAAGGGGCGGACGACGTCGCGCTCAAAACGCTCCTCATGATTTACAACGTAGTACGGGATGCCGAGGGTCTCGGCGACGCGGCGAGCATCGTAGACGTCATCGATAGAGCAGCAACGGCCCTGCACGGACTCCGGCATACCTGCGTGGCCGGCGAGACGGCGCTGGTTCCAGAGCTGCATGGTCAGGCCAATGACGTTGTGGCCGTCCGCGCGCAGCATGGCCGCGACGGTCGAGGAGTCGACTCCTCCCGACATGGCGACGGCGATGGTGTCGTTCGTTAACATTGGGAAACCAGCTTCAGTCTATCTTGAATCTGCGGTCAGGCACTTCTTTGGTTGTGCGCAGCTCGCCTCTCATAGCTCGCAGCTTTACTGTACGTCGGCGACAGTTCCCGGAGCCGGGAGACCGTTTCAGGAACCACCTCCAAGCCGAAGTCTATATCCTCGGGCGAATTCTGTTTGCCGAGGCTGAAGCGAATGCTGGCCTTCGCGCGCTCACTGCTCAATCCCATGGCGAGCAGAACATGCGATGGTTCGATGGAGCCGGAAGAGCATGCAGCGCCGGTTGAAACCGCCAGTCCCTTCAAGTCAAGCGCAATGACCAGCGCCTCGCCTTCGATGCCGTCAAAATAAATGTTGGTGGTGTTCGGCACGCGCGGCGTAGGTTCGCCTCTGAAGTCTGTGCCGTTTAAGCCGGTCGCTTCGATGGCGAGCAGTTCCCTTTCCAGACGGTCTCGCGCGGCCGCCATCTTTCGATCGTCTCCGCGTTCGAAACCCGCAATGGCCAACTCCGCGGCCTTGCCTAAACCGACGATGCCGGGAACATTCTCGGTGCCGGCGCGGCGCGAGCGTTCATGGCTGCCACCATAGAGCATAGGCTCAAGCGCGGTTCCTTTGCGGATGTAGAGCGCGCCTACACCCTGCGGCCCGTGCATCTTATGGGCCGAGATCGTGAGCAGGTCGCAGCCGATCGTGTCAACATCGATCGGGACTTTCCCGGCGGCTTGCACGGCGTCGGTGTGAAAGCGGACGCCGGCTTCGCGGGCAATTTTTCCAATTTCTGCGACTGGCTGCAAGACGCCGGTTTCGTTGTTCGCGAACATCACGGATATAAGCTTTGTATTCGGTCGCAGGGCGCGCTTCACATCCGAGGGATCGACAACACCGTGGCCATCGACGGGAATGTATGTGACTTCGCATCCCTGGATTTCGTTTCCTTCGATGACAGAAGAGGTCGCGAGGCGCTTGCAAGCGTTCAGGACAGCGTGATGTTCGATGGTCGAAGTGTTGACATGATCGCCATGACGAGCCAGACCGAATAGGGCGAGATTGTCGGCCTCAGTGCCGCCGCTGGTGAAGACGATCTCGGAGGCGCGGCAGCCGAGAAGTGCCGCTACCGATTCGCGAGCGCGCTCGACGGCTGTGCGCGTTTCCTGTCCATGATGGTGAATGGAGGAGGCGTTGCCAAAATGCTCGCCAAAATAGGGGCGCATGGCCTCCAGCACCTCGGGCAAGACCGGGGTGGTCGCGTTGTTATCGAGATAGACGCGGCGCATCATGCTGTTTCTATTGTACTGGGATTGTGGCCGCGTTCGGGACGAAACGTGGAGTTGGAAGTTTGTTTCAAGTTCTCGCTAACTGCATTTTGAGGGGCGTGGCGCGCCGAATCTTTACTGCAGAAAGGAAATATCTGTGGGGAATCTTATTGCCCCACAGTAAATCAATGGCCCTGGGCCACTTGCGGCGTGCGCTCTCCGAGGGTGAAATTCACTTCTGACGATTGATGGGGAAGCACCGCGACCGGCTTGCTCCAAACGATAGGATCGGAGAAAACGGGGCGCTTGACGCGCAGCTGGGTTGCGATGTCGTAGAGCGGGCTTTCGCCGACCACTCTCCATCCTTCATGCCAGGCGACGATTTCGTAATCGCCCGGTGGGACCTCGGTAAGCTCGAAGTTGCCATCTTGATCGGTGACGGCATAGTAGGGATGGCGCGCGACGATCATTTCGCCGTTCATCCAGACATGGCCGGCGTTGCAACGCAGGCTGACCACGCCTTCTCGGGTCATGGTGCGCGAGATCTCTTGCCCTTCCGAGGTAAACGGAAGGTTGTAATCCGAGCTGCCCGACATGTGCACGGTGTGTAGCAAGGGATCGCTGCTCTTGACGGTCAAGGTCGCCTGCACCGGCACGAGCAGAATGTGGGGCTCGTAGCGGCAGTTCTTCTGGTTCAGAAAGCGGCGAGCTGGCGGCAAATCCATCGCCTTTCCCCGGCTAATGTTGCTGAGATAAACGACCGTGTTGGCCACGCCGCCGTCGGGGCTGACCACGAGGCGCTCCAGGTCGCGGTGCTTCTGGCCGAGCGGGTCGCAAACCTGTGTGTCTTTATTGATTTCGAGCGACGTCAAGTGGGGCAATGGGCCCTGCCACCTCACCGTGCCCTTAATCGTCCCCCCGTCGTCGACGGAAATGACTTGATAGCCTTGCGCCAGCGTAAGCTCTGGCGCGCAGCCGACCGCAAATACCACGAGCAGCCAAAAGAGATATTTCATGGTTACACCTTCGGGACGGCCTGGGGGTCGAAAACGGCGGAGGATACCGGGAACCTCCCAAGCTTGCTAATTTCGCGGTTTCCCCACAAACCGCGCTTTACTGAACGACGATAGGACATGTCCTAAATCCCATGCAAATGACCATAGGACATGGACCATTGGGCAGGTGTGACAACCCGCATACGCGGTTGTAAAACGGGTTTTCTTCGGGATCGAGAGGTGAAGGAACGCGGCCCCGAACCGCAAATACCCTGCCGGCAAGGCGAGCTTCTGACGCAACGGTTCCGGCTATTTCACTCCGGCCAGATCGAAGCTGCGGTTTTGCTGAGAATCTGTTCTCGTATTTCCTCGCGCAGGGGAAGCGCTTTGAATTCCTCGAGATTCTGCTTCACGTCGGGAACACCCGGACCCGGCCAATCGGTACCAAATAAAGTCTTGTGGGCGATCTCGTCGAGCCGTGGGAAGTATTTCAGCAACGACTTCGGCGGAATGCCGCTGATATCGAGATAAACATTTGCGTGGC
The DNA here is from genome assembly GCA_030038475.1 of Terriglobales bacterium. GTDB lineage: Bacteria > Acidobacteriota > Terriglobia > Terriglobales > Acidobacteriaceae > Acidiflorens. The sequence goes on from JASHOU010000208.1 coordinate 9,416, forward strand.
AGCGAATGAGGAAGAATGCGGTATCCATCCACAGCGGACGGCCGCCGTGCGCCAGCAAAATTTTGAGCCTGGGAAAATCGACGGCAACGTCATCCACGTAGATGGGATCGCCGTATTTATTGCGCGCGCCGGGAAAAATCGACGTTCCCGTATGAAACATGACGGGAATCCCGTTGGCTTCAGCCGCACGGTAGATGATTTCCAGTTCCTTCACCCCTTTCAGGTAATCGTTGGGAAACAGCAATTGATGCGGGGGATGGATCTTGATCATACGGATGCCAAGGCGGAGGATCTGTTCGACGTCGGCCAGGATGTTGGTCGTATGCCGCGGGTGCAGACTGCCGCAGGCGATCAAGCGCTTGGGATCGTGCTTGACATAATCCGCCACGAACTGGTTGACCTCGGCTGTGAAACCGATCACCTCCGGCGCCACGTAGTTGATGAGTGCAGCACGGTCAACGCCACAACGGTCGAGATAGCCGAGAAAAGCCTTCGGCGAACGGCAATATTCGGCGATCTCGTCGAAATTGGCTCGCTTGCGCTTCATCAATTCGAGCGCCTGCGGTTTAAACAATTCGATGGGGTCGATGTGAACGTGGCAGTCGGTGATCAAGGGCAGTTCTCTGTTGTCACTTCTCAGTTCTCGGTGGTTAAGAACAGTTCTCAGTAACCTGGTTCGCCGCTGCGGCAGAGTTCCGGTTTCGCTAAAGGCTAAGGGCCAACAGCTAAGGGCTAACTGCTGTTCTCAGTACAGCGGCACCTTTGGATCCACGGTGCGCGCCCAGCCGTCGATGCCACCGCGCATGGATTGAACTTTTTCGTATCCCTGCTGCCGCAGCCAGTTGGTCACCGACAGTGAGCGCACGCCGCGATGGCACATGACGACGATGTGATCTTCGGGGTCGAGTTCCTGGTGGGCCCGCGTGGGAATGTCGCCCATGGGAATGTGTTTTGCGCCGTTGATGCGCGAGGCATCGTATTCCCAAGGCTCGCGAACATCGAGCAGGGTGAACGCTTCGCCGCTTTGCTGAAGTGCCTTCACTTGGCCGGGTGAAATTTCGAAGTCCATAGTTCAGGTCTCAGATGTTAGGTCGCAGGTCTCAGGAAAACCACAGTTCCGTAATCCCCCATCACAACTTTTTAGCTCCATTCTCGGGTGACTCGGGCGGTCTGACCAATGTTGCCAGACTCAGCAGCGCGCCGAGGGCCCAAAGAACACCAGTTCCAATGCGGGCGGCACGCACATCGGCGGAGGGAATGTTGTACCACAACGTCAGCCCACAACCGACCAGAAAATTAACGACCAGCACGCCAAAAAACAGGCGTTCGCGAAGGCAACGCGTGTCAAGCGCCAAGCCAACAAGCAGGATGATCCAAACGATGTAAGTGGCGACCGTCCAGGCATCGTGCGGCCAGACGTATTCGTGGCGCATGATGTGGCGAAACGAAATCCAGGCAAAATAAGCGCACCCGAAAAAGCCTGCCACACCCCACAATGGCGTGCGGCACATGAGGTGGTCCGATCGGTGGGGAGGCTTTGCTCGGTTGTTCGTTTCGCTCTGGGTCGCGGCCTTGGGCTTCCCGTTATCTATTTGCCTGTCCATTTCGGTTTGCGTTTATCAAGGAAGGCAATGATACCCTCGCGCGCGTCTTCGGTCGAGATCAGTTCTTCGAGGTAGATCTTTTCTGCGCGGGCCAGGCCTTTGTCGAAGTGGAGCGCGTCCCAGGCGTAGATCGCCTTCTTGGCATGGGCGAGCGCGGTGGGGCTGAGTTGCAGCAATTCATGCAGTGTCTCTTGAACCAGAGTTTCGATTTCTTCAGCGCGGGCGGAACGCGTGGCCAAGCCGATGGCAACCGCCTCATCACCGGAGATCTGACGGCCAGTAAGGATGAGTTCGGTAGCGCGTTTGTGTCCGATTAATGCGGGCAAAGCCACGGCGGCGACCGGCGGATAACAGCCCAGCTTGATTTCGGGAAATCCCCAGGTGGCATCGCGCGCGGTGTGAACCATGTCGCAGACCGCGGCAAGTTCAGCGCCTCCTCCAAGACAAACACCGCGGACAGCGGCAATCGTGATTTTGCGCGAGGCCACAATCGCCCGGATCACCGCGTGGAAGCTGATAAGCATTTCATGAACCTGGTCGGGAACATGCGCTTTGATATCGACGCCGGCGGAGAACGCGTGGGAATCGCCCTGGAACACGATTGTCGAAATGTGCGTGTCGGATTCGATCCCGTCGAGCGCCTGCTCCAGTTCGCGCATGAAGGGAACGTCAATCACGTTCAGCGGTGGATTATTGAAAATAATTCGCGCAACGGACGCCGAGATTTTAACGTTGAGCCGGGTTGTGGAGACGGTGGTCACTTGCCGAGGAAAATTGTTACGCCGCTGCACTGTGCTGACACGCACGATTGGCGGCTCGCGCAGGCGTCGATTTGGCAGAGATCGCTTCAGTCGAGCGCTTTAAATGTTGATCGCCGACTTACGCGGCTCGCCGATCGTCGACAGCGGATCGCGCGCACCCGCTTTTTCCTTGATCCACTTCTTCTCGTTGCGGATGATATCGAGCAGCTGAGCTTTATCCTGAGCGCTCGGTAGAACCTCTTCGCAGTGCGCGGCGTAAGCGCGATCATCGAGCGGCTCGCCGGTTTCGCAGTGGAACATTTGCCCTGCCCAACGCCCGATATTGCGATTAAAGTGGATGTCGGGCGTGTAGAACTTTTTCTCGCCCGGCGGGAGAAAGGTGTTGAGGCGATCGACCAATCCGGCGACTTCCTGACGATAAAGATGACGGCTGTAATCGTTCAAATCGTCGAGGTCGGCGGTCTTGTCGTTCTGCGGCTCGTCGTAACGTCCTTTGATTCCCCAAACGTAGGCCCAATGCGCCGAAGAAGAATGATCGGTGCCGAAAAGATCAAAGGAGCTCGAAATCCACTTGTTCAGATATTTTTGCAGCAGCCAGCGCGGAATCACGCCTGCCTCGACGACGCGGCGCAGGCCGTCGTGGCCGGTTCCCATGTGGAAGGCTTCTTCGCGCAGCATGTAGGAAGTTGAGCGTCCGAGCGGGGCGAACGACGAATACTTAAGCATCTGCAACTGGAATTTGCCGTCGCGGTCGACGAAATCGGTGTAAGTGAAAAAGTCGAGCCAGTTATCGACATCGACGTTGAAGGTGCCGAGCAGGCGCTTATTTTCGAACGCCCGGCGCTCCAGCATTTTTTGCGCTTCCACTTTGCCGGACGAGCCAAAGAAGTCGATGAGCAGCGCGCACATCTGCCAGCCGTGGCGCATCTCTTCGATCATGACGCGGGTGATGGCGCGGCGATCGTATTCGGTGGGCGCGGTTTCAAACAGGTTGCGCTGCTGCTCGACGCTGGCAAATTCGGTATCGCCCTGGTAGACGATCATGTTCATGAGCGCGTCGCGCATCTGCTGTGTGGGCACCTGGCGCAGGTTCTCCCATTTGTTGCGGCCCTTGTAGGAGCCGAACTGGATCTCTTCGGTTTCAATCGCGCCGTAGAGAGTGTCGAAGTGGAAGGCCTCGACGTCGTCTTTGTTGACGCCGACTTCTTTGCGCCATTCGTTGAACAGACCGACCCAATCGCTGAACGTTCCGATTTTTGCTACTTTGCCTGGCATAGAATCAAAATCCTTCTTACCGCCGAGACGCCGAGAGCGCGGAGAAATTCTTTTTCACCACGGAGACACAGAGAAACCCATGGCAATGCAAAACTCCTTTTTCTCTTCTCCGACTCCGCTTTCTCTTCTCCGACTCCGCGTCTCCGTGGTGGATGTTATTTTCCACGCTCGTAGCGCTCCCAACTGCGGCCGAGCTTCGCTCGGCTGGACAGCCGAGGGCGGCTGTCCCCATTAATCCGCACCCCACAGGGTCACTTTGCTTTAAACTCTGCTGGGCGCTTTTCAACATATGCGGCCAGGCCTTCTTTCGCATCTTCGCTCTGGAAGAGCAACTGCTGATTCTCACGCTCGACTGCCAAAGCTGACTCAAGCGGAATCTCCCATCCCGTTTGCACCGCACGTTTGATGCGTCCGACGGCTTTTGCGGCTTTGTTGGGCGGAGTGAACTGCCGCGCGTATTCGAGGATGTTTTCCATGAACCCATCGCGCTCGAAAATGTCGTTGACGATGCCGAACTCCTGCGCTTCTTCAAACGAAAATGTGTTGCCGGTCACCATCAGTTCAATGGCTTTGCTTTTCCCCACCAGGCGCGACAGGCGCTGGGTTCCGCCGGTGCCGGGGAGTACGCCAAGATTCACTTCGGGCAAGCCGATTTTGCCCGCGTCTTTGCGGGCAATGCGCAGATCGGCAGCCATCGCGATCTCGAGCCCTCCGCCGACGCAATGGCCGTTGATCGCCGCGATGACGAGCTTGGGCGTATGCTCTAAACGCAGAAGCGTTTCATTTGCGTGCAAGCAGAAATAATATTTGAACGTCGGATCGACCGAAGCCAGCATTTTAATGTTTGCTCCGGCGGAGAAAAACTTGTCGCCGACGCCGGTGAGCACGATGACGTGCACGTCGTTATCCATGCGCGCACGGAGGATGGCATCGTCGAGCTGGCGGTTCATCTCGTAGGTATAAGTGTTGGCGGGAGGATCATTCATCTCGATCACCGCGACGCCGCGCTCGGTGCGATAGTTGATGAGTTGCTTCGTCGTCTCGCCGGTTGCCGGCTGAGTGGTGGTGATTGTCGCCATGAGTGCTCCTTGCTCAGTGTTAATACTTTTTGCGTGGCTCGCCGCTACGGCCCCCCATACGCCGCTGAGACTCTGCGAGTTGCAGATCCTTCCTTTAGTTTACCGGATCGCGCGATTAAGAGAAGGACATGGCATCTAGCTGCGAATGCCCGCCATCAGCTTCTCGATCTCAACTTTCTGCTCGCCCGTCAGCGGCAGGAATGGCAGGCGCGACGCGCCTCCGTAGTAGCCGTTGAGATCCATAGCGTACTTTACCCCCGGAACGCCGAGGTCGCCGACCACGCGCTGGGTGGCCAGTTTGATGCGATCCTGTTTCTCGCGGGCGAGTACCGTGTCTCCGTCTTTAAGCGCGGCGTAGATTTCGTAACACGCCATGGGCGCGGCGCAAGCGAACGCCAAAATAGCGCCAACCGCTCCCATGCCCAGCGACGGTTCAAGCTGGTGAGCCGCGCCAACCATCACCTGGAAGCCAACTTCTTTTTGGCGCATTTTCAATTTTCCAACCACGGTTACGGCAGAGGATGAAGGTTTGGTGGCACCCGGTGTGGAAACGGGCGCGCGGCTCTCGCTTGCTTCGGCCGTGCCCGCCAGCGAGGCTACGCTCACCAGTTCCCTGCTCTGTTTTTCGCTTTCGGCCGTTGCGGCCTTGACCATTCTCGGCGTCACCGCCTCGAACGTTTCTGTCACGGTGACCTTGCGCTTAACGTGACGCGTGCCTTCGATCATCGTTTTCACTTTATCAAGATTGCCGCTTGATTCCTTGATCGCAACGATGTTCGGATGTGCGGCAAGTTCGATGACCACTTCGGCGGGAATGTCGTATCCCGTGGCCTGCGGAAAGTTGTAGATGACGATCGGCAGCGCCGAGCGGTCAGCGACGGTGCGATAGAAAGCGAGCAGATTCGCAGGGTGCATCTGCTTCTTGTAGTAGTGGGGAGTGCGCACCATGGCGGCATCGTAGCCGAGTTCGGCGGCATATTCGGTGAGTCGCAGAGTTTCGTGTGCGGATTCGATGCCGGCGCCCGCGACCATGACTTTATGTGGAGCGGCAGCGCCGAGCGCGGCTTTCAACACGTCGCGGCGCTCCTGGTCGGAGAGCAGGATGGCTTCGCCAGTCGAGCCTTGGACCACGATTCCAGCGACCGGCGTTCGCGAATAGCGCTCGACATTCGCTTCGAGTTTTTTGTAATAGACTTCGCCGTCGGGATAAAACGGCGTAGTAATCGGCGGGAAAATACCGGATAAAAGCATAGAAGCTCCATTCGTGATTTGCTTTACACAATCAGGTTACTGCCTCGTCGAATTGTTGTCATCCCGGGCGCGACAACCTCGCGATGAACAGAAGCAGGAACAGGCATCCATCGACGATGACGACTACAGATCCAAGCCAAATCAAAGCCACCATCCGTACCTGTTCCGGCGCAGGGGTGGTAATTCCGATGGTTTTGTGCAGATAACCGATCATGCCGCTGACCAGCCGCGTCGCCACGACTCGACTGGCGATGCCGATCCCGAGCAGCAATATAAAGGCATGAAGCAAAGCGATGCCGATCATTCGCAGGCGGGCCAGTCTTTGCCAGTGGGATCGATTAAGTGGCGATATTGGTCTTCGCTTCCAACGAAGAAGCGCACAAAGGGCGTGGAGGTTGGCTCATCGACCATGGTTTCAACTTCCCAGATCGCGCCGCCTTTGCAAAAACCGGCGTTCGAAAGCCGCGTGCGGCGGTCTCCGGAGTAGTAGAAAAAATCGTCGCTGCCGTGGCCGGTGAGCGGATCGGAAGACGTTGCGAGCGTGCCCTGGGAGTTGAGCTTGAGCAGAAGGCGTCCGTCTTCGGTCGGTAGTGGCGGTGCGCTTTTTTGGCGGAAATCGATGCGTACCCAGCCCGTGTATCCGGCAGGCATCAGGAAACGCTCGGGCGGACGGCGATGGAAAACAAGATCGAAGGCCGTGGGGCCGAGGATGACGGCCGCGATCATCAGAGGAACACAAACGATCGCGACGGGCAGAAATGTACCTTTGCTCATGCTTACTTAGGAGTGGAGGAAATTATGCCACAAATGGGACATGGTCTCCGGCTCGTCCTGCGACAATATCAGACTTCTTATCGCCCCGGCGGGCAAAGGATCGGGATAACGTCGCGTTTATTGCGACGGTACACGCGGAAATCGTCTTCATCGACGGTGAGGATGGTGTGGCGCGGGAAGAGTTCGCTCATGCGGATAAGACAAAGATCGGCCAAGTCGGGATGGCGGTTGGCGTAGCGGCGGGCGAGGTCGAGCACATGATCGAGATGGCGCGTTAAATCAAATGCGAGGCGAAGCATGCCGTCTTGCAGCATACGCAACGGCAGGTCGCTGGAACGGACCTGAAAGGCTGTTTCCGATAGGACGGATTCACAGGTCAAGGCGGGCCATTTGATACTCTCGGAAACTTCTTTAGCCCAGGAATGATGATTGTCGTAAGTTTCGAGGAAAGCTACGAGAAAGCCGGTGTCTACTATAGCGTTCACTTGCGCGAGTATCCCTTGCGTGATGAGAGATCCGGGGGACCATCCTTGAGAATACCGACGTACTTTCTCCAGGCTTGATTTCCATTCGCCTGATTTTCATTGGATCGGAGGGTGACTTCCAGAGATTCCCGAACCACACGGTTCACGGGAAGGCCGGTGCGGCGAGACTTCTCTCGGAGGCGCTTGAGCAAGTCTTCGGGCAGGCGGATGGTGAGCGTGTTACTCATATGGCAGGATTGTAACACACATTGAGCTTACTTGTAAGTTCCTGCCCGCTCCGCGTGCAATGCCTGCAACGCCTGAACCCGCACCTCTCCACGCTGCAGCGCGGCAATGCCTTCGGCTGCGGCCCGCGCGGCGGAGAGAGTAGTAATGGTCGTGATACGGCCGGTGACGGCAGCGCGGCGGATCGCTTTTTCGTCAAAGTACGGATCGGGCCCGTGCGGCGTGTTGACGATCAACTGGATGCGGTCGGCTTTGATGAGATCGACCGCGTTTGGGCGGCCTTCTTTCACTTTGTAGACACGGTCGACCGCCAAGCCAGCGTCTTCAAGGATGTCGGCCGTACCGTGCGTGGCCACCAATTTGAATCCCATATCGACGAAGCGCCGTGCCACCTCCACGACGTGGGGCTTGTCGTGGTCGGTGACGCTGATGAAAACCGTACCCTGCGTCGGCAGTTTCTGGCCGGCAGCAATCTGGGCTTTGGCGAAAGCTTCGCCGAAATTATCAGCCACGCCCATGACCTCACCAGTCGAGCGCATTTCGGGACCGAGCACCGTGTCAACACCGGGAAATTTCGACCAGGGAAAGACTGGCGACTTCACAAAGAAGCAGCGGCCGGTATCGAGGTCGGTGCCGCGTTCGACGTACTCCGGCAAAAACTCGCGCAGCTTGCGGCCGGTCATCAGCCGCGCGGCAATCTTGGCCAGCGGCACGCCGGTGGCTTTTGAAACAAACGGTACTGTGCGCGAGGCGCGCGGGTTCACTTCGAGAACGTAAACCTTGGCTTCGTGATGTCCGTTGCCTTTCGGGCCGTGGCCGCGAGGAATCGCGAACTGAACATTCATCAAGCCGATCACTTTGAGAGCGCGCGCCAGCTTGAACGTGTATTCCCTCATGCGCGCGAGGAGCGAGTCGGGAATGTCGACGGCAGGCAACACGCACGAAGAGTCGCCGGAGTGGACACCGGCTTCTTCGATGTGCTGCATGATGCCGCCGATGACGACGTCCCCGCCGTCAGAGAGCGCATCGACGTCGACTTCAATCGCGTCCTCCAGAAATTTGTCGATGAGCACGGGACGGTCCTGCGAATACTCGACCGCCTGCTTCATGTATTGCGTGATTGTGTCTTCATCGAAGGCGATAACCATGGCGCGGCCGCCGAGCACGTATGAGGGACGCACGAGCACGGGAAAGCCGATCTGCTTGGCGGCTTCGACCGCTTCCTCAACCGATGCGACCATCGCGCCGGGAGCTTGCGGGATGTCGAGTTCTTCGAGCAGTTTGCCGAAGCGCTTGCGATCTTCCGCAAGATCAATCGATTCCGGCGTGGTGCCGATGATGTTGACGCCCGCGGCCTTGAGCGGCAGTGAAAGGTTCAGCGGAGTCTGGCCGCCGAACTGGACGATGACTCCGACGGGAGCGCCGGCTGAGGCTTCGTGCTCGCAAATAGCAAACACATCTTCGAGCGTGAGCGGTTCGAAATAGAGGCGGTCGCTGGTATCGTAGTCGGTCGAAACCGTCTCGGGATTGCAGTTAACCATGATGGTTTCGTAGCCGTCCTCGCGCAGCGCGTAGCTGGCGTGGCAACAGCAGTAATCGAATTCAATTCCCTGCCCGATGCGATTGGGGCCAGAACCGAGAATGACGACTTTTTTCTTCGCGGTTGGCGTGGCTTCGTCTTCGTCTTCGTAAGTGGAGTAGAGATACGGCGTGTAGCTTTCGAACTCGGCGGCGCAGGTATCGACACGCTTGTAGACAGGCTTCAAGCCGTGTTTCTTGCGGAAGTGGCGGACTTTTTCCTGCCCGCCTTTGCCGTCGAGACGCCAGGTTCCGGCCAGGCGGCCGTCGGAGAAGCCCATGCGTTTGGACTCGCGCAGCACGGCAGTTGGGACCGATTCCATCGGGTGTTTTTCCAGCTCCAGTTGCATGTCGTTAATTTCTTTGAGCTGATAGAGGAACCAGGGATCGATCGAGGTCATCTTCGCGATCTGCTTGATGGTGTGTCCCTGACGAAATGCGTAGCGAAGATACGTGAGCCGCTCGGGATGCGGGGTGACCAGCCGCTGGGTGAGAATCTTGGGTTCGAATTTTTCTGAGCCGACACGCTTGCCGGTATCGAGCGCGCGGACGCCTTTGAGCAAGGCTTCTTTGAATGTGCGGCCAATGGCCATGACTTCGCCGACCGACTTCATCTGTGGTCCGAGCGATTCATCGGCGCCGGGAAACTTTTCAAATTGCCACTTGGGAATCTTGACGACGACGTAGTCGAGGGTCGGCTCGAAACATGCGGGAGTCTTGCGCGTAATGTCGTTCGGAATTTCGTCGAGCGTGTAGCCGATGGCAAGCTTCGCCGCAATTTTCGCAATCGGGAAGCCGGTCGCTTTCGAGGCGAGCGCCGAGGATCGCGATACGCGCGGATTCATCTCGATCACCACCATGCGCCCGGTCGCGGGATTGACGGCAAACTGGATGTTCGATCCGCCGGTTTCGACTCCGATTTCGCGGATGACGGCCATTGCCGCATCGCGCATCGCCTGGTACTCGCGGTCGGTGAGCGTTTGCGCGGGCGCGACGGTGATGGAGTCGCCCGTGTGAACGCCCATGGGATCGAAATTTTCAATCGAGCAGACGATGATGACATTGTCTTTCGTGTCGCGCATTACCTCAAGTTCGTATTCTTTCCAACCCAGCACCGATTCTTCGATCAGGCACTCGTGCACGGGTGAAAGGTCGAGGCCGCGGGCGAGCACTTCCATCAATTCTTCGCGGTTGTAGGCGATGCCGCCGCCGGTGCCGCCGAGCGTGAACGAAGGGCGAATGATGACGGGGAATCCGATTTTGCCGGCAAACTCGATGCCGTCTTTCAGGTTATTAACCAGCGCCGATTTCGGCACGTCAAGGCCGATGCGCTGCATTGCGTCTTTGAAGAACAGGCGGTCTTCGGCCTTTTTGATGGCGCTGATCTGAGCGCCAATCAGATGGACGTTGTATTTTTCGAGAACGCCGCCGTCGGAAAGTTCGACGGCAAGATTGAGCGCCGTCTGCCCGCCGACGGTGGGCAAAACGGCAAAACCGGCACCCGGCGAGCGTTCGCGTTCGATGCGAATGATCTCTTCGAGATATTCGCGGGTGAGCGGCTCGATGTAGGTGCGGTCGGCCGACTCGGGATCGGTCATGATGGTGGCCGGGTTCGAGTTGGCGAGCACGACTTCAAAGCCTTCGGACTTGAGAGCTTTGCAGGCCTGCGTGCCGGAGTAGTCGAACTCGGCGGACTGCCCGATGACGATGGGCCCCGAGCCGAGGATGAGGATCTTCGAGATGTCGGTTCGTTTGGGCATTTAAAGCAGTTCTCAGTTGCCAGTTGTCAGTTCTCAGTTATTTGCTCAGTGACCGAATACCGATACGGATTTCTTCCTGCTCCACACCGCGCAAGCTCCAGTTTTAGTTCAATTCCTCGCCAGGCTCTATCGGAATTGGCAGTCACTTCCAATGGCACAAGAGCCGGATTAAATCCACTCACGGCAACGTGGAGTTCATAATTTCCATCCGGAACCGCTAGCGAAAACTCGCCTCGCGTATTTGTGCTGCCTTGCATCTCTAACCCGGCATCATTCACGTCGAGGTTCTTTACCTGAAATTGGGTGTTGGCGAAAACGGCTCCTGACGAGTCATACAACCTCCCAGCGATACGTTGCACAAGAAGTGGAGCAGGACGCAGAGGTGGCGGGGGAGCCTCGGGAAGGAGTTCGAATTCTACATGCGAAGAATCAGTATCGCTCTGACTCGACACTCTAATACTGCCCAACCAATGCTTGTGCTCTTTTTCAAGAACTGAAAGGGCATATATTCCAGGACTCATTCGGCTCAGAGCTATCTCTCCGCGTGTATTCGTGGCGACTTGCGTGATGGTAAGCAACGGTTTCATTGTTTTTTCGTTTTCGAGGCGTTCAACGACTATCGAAATACCCACGAGTGGCTGCTTGTTTTTAAGGGCGACGACGGTCACGTTACTCCCCACCTTCTGAGGTGGAACTTCTACCTCGACAACAGTGCAGGCGCTCGCCAACTCCGCCGCCAGAAAAATTAGCGTCGCATAGGCTTGAAAGGTTCGCGGATTTAGAAAGTTGAATGAGCGTCTAACAATCTTGTACACAAAGTAGCCTCACTCCTTAGTCTTCGGACTGTAGCTGGCCACCGACCACCGATCACTGGCCACTGGGTTTAAACTCCTCCATCATCTTCACGAAATCTTTGAACAGATAATGCGAATCGTGCGGGCCTGGCGCGGCTTCCGGATGGTACTGCACGGTGAAGAGCGGCAAATTCCGGTGGCGCATGCCTTCCAGCGTTGAATCGTTCAGATCCATGTGCGTGAGTTCGACTTCGCTTTGCGGTAGCGAATCGGGATCGACGGCGAAGTTGTGGTTGTGGGCGGTGATCTCGATTTTGCCGTTGGCCAACTGCTTCACGGGATGATTTCCGCCGTGGTGGCCGAACTTCAGCTTGAAAGTTTTGCCGCCGAGCGCGATGCCGGTAAGTTGGTGGCCGAGGCAGATTCCGAAGATCGGCTGGCGTCCCATGAGGCGGCGAATGTTATCGACCGCGTAGGTGCAGGGCTCGGGATCGCCGGGGCCGTTCGACAGGAAAACGCCGTCGGGCTTTAAGGCGATCACATCTTCGGCCATGGTTTGCGCCGGGACGACGGTCACCTTACAGCCTTCTCCGCGCAGCTTGCGCAGAATGTTTTGCTTGATGCCGAAATCGTAGGCGACCACGTGGAAGCGGGCCTGCTCGTCTTTTACGCCGACGACTTCGTCGGGCAGATGCGAGCGCTCGCCGGTTTCCCAGACGTAGGTTCGGTTGGTGGAGACGACTTTGGCGAGATCCTGGCCATCCATTTTTGGAATCGCGCGCGCCTTGGCGACGAGGTTATCGGCGTCTTCTTCGAGCGTGGAGATCACGCCGCGCATCACGCCATGGGTGCGCAGGTGGCACACCAGGGCGCGCGTATCGATTTCGGCGAGCACGGGAATCTTGAACTGCTCCATGAACTCATCGGTGACCTGCTGCGAGCGCCAATTGGAGCTGACCTTGGAAAACTCGCGCACGATCAGGCCTTCGATGTAGGGGCGCGTGGCTTCGCTGTCTTCGGGGTTGGTGCCGTAGTTGCCGATTTCAGGATTGGTGAGAACGACGATCTGGCCGGCGTAGGAGGGGTCGGTGAAAATTTCCTGGTAGCCGGTAATGGAAGTATTAAAAACGACTTCGCCGGAGCACTCGCCTTTGGCGCCGTAGCCTTTGCCTCGGAAGACGCGACCGTCTTCGAGGGCAAGCGTAGCTTGCATTGTCACTCCTACACCCGTCGCGCGAACACCGCGCGCGCCGGGGGCCCCTTGGTCTGGGAGTGGATTTTATAGATTTTAACAGGGGTGAGGTTGTGGATATCAGGGAAAGTTGTGAGCCGTCAGTTCGGAGGCCCATCACTATCTCGGCGTTGACGCAACGCCGTCCGAACTATTTGAACGGAGCCGTAAGAAAAAAGGGCATAGACCAAACACGCGATGATCCACATGATTTTGAACCCAACGCGAGGCTCGTGGACAGCCCAAACTACCGCGCGGATCGCCTGTATCGCCATGATGATTGACCAGACCGACCAGAACAGGATGTAGGATCGTTTCACGACTGCGAAATCATACATCGAAAATATGGCGCTACCGCAGCCGGCCGAGCTTATCCATGGGCCAGTAGCCGAAGACGGCTTTGCCGTAGATGTAGCGTTCGTTGACGCAGCCGAAGTCACGGCTGTCGTTCGACATGGTGCGATGGTCGCCGAGCACGAAGTAGTTGTTGGCCGGAACCACGATTTCTCCGTAGGAGCGAGCATCGGCGTAGTCGCTGGGAACGTAGTCTTCATCGAGCGCCTCGCCGTTGACGTAAACCTGTCCATCATCGATGCGGACGTGGTCGCCGGCAATTCCGATGACGCGTTTGATATAGCTCTTCGAGGTGTCGCGCGGATAGCGGAAGACGACGATATCGCCGCGCTCGATCGGCTCCCAGCGATAGACGAATTTGTTGACGAAGATGCGTTCCTGGTCTTCGAGGCTGGGCATCATGCTGGTGCCCTCGACTTTTACCGGCTGGTAGAGGAAGACAATGATGAAAGCGGAAATCGCGAGGGAGATGAACAGATCGCGCGCCCACACGGCCACCACCGGCAGCGAATGTGGGCGAGATTCGACAGGAGAAGCCGGATTCGACGGTAGAGGATTCCCCAGGTCAGACATTCCTGTTATTCTATCCGACTTTTAGGGTTGCCAAACCCTCAGTTTCCCATTACAAACTATGCAACCTTCAGGAGACGTAAAGCTGAGAACGACCGCGGAACCATGACCGACTACTCCATTTTTCCGAAGATCAATGCCACGCTCAACGGCGCGAGCGCCGTACTGCTCGTGACGGGACGCATTCTGATTGCGCGCCGCAAAATCGCGGCACATCGAGTTGCCATGTTGAGTGCATTCGCCGCATCGACTCTATTTCTGGCATCGTATGTTTACTATCACTGGCCGCATCATGGCGGGATTGTCTATTTTCACGGAACAGGATGGATCAGGACTCTATATTTCACCATCCTGATCTCGCATACCACGCTCGCGATTATCGTTGTGCCGGTGGTGCTGGTTACGCTGACCCGAGCCTTGCGCGGGCAGTTCGATCAGCATCGGGCGATTGCACGATGGACGTTTCCGATCTGGCTGTACGTTTCGGTGACGGGCGTGATCGTTTACCTGATACTGTTTCAGATGGGCGGATAACAGCGTTGGTTTCTGTTTGAGGGCTTGGGATTGCGCTATCTCAAAGGGACGCCGCGTGGCGCACGATGCCGCGTTCCCGGAGCAAGACAGATTTTCAGACAGCCGGATGGTAGTTTCTGAAATCCGCAGATCTCGGAAGCTACCCAGCGGCCGATTCATCACATTTTTTCTGTACGGGCGACACCGCCAAGGAACTGCCCAATTCTGCTATAGTGAGCGTCTAGCGACAAGACGCGTCCCAGACAATCTCGCACACGTCAGCGTTTGCAAAAGGAGCCCGCCATCATGAAAAGCGTAAACAAGGTCATCCTGATTGGAAACCTAGGCAAGGATCCGGAAATAAAGTACACGCCGCAAGGCACGCCGGTCGCGAAGATCGCTTTGGCTACCAACGAGCATTTTAAGGGCAAAGACGGCCAGTGGCAGGATCGCACGGAGTGGCACAACGTAGTCCTGTGGCAGCGGCTCGCGGAGATTGCCGGCGAGTATCTGAAAAAGGGCGGCAAGGTCTATATCGAAGGCCGCCTGCAGACCCGTTCGTGGGACGACAAGCAGACCGGCCAGAAGAAGTACATGACCGAAGTTGTTGCCAACGATCTGGTGTTGCTCAGCGGGCGCGGCGAAGGCGGCGGCGATTATGCTGGCAGTTCGCGCGGAGCATCGGCATCGTCTTCGTCTTCGGCGGGCGGCAATAATTTCGACCAGAGCGTACACGAGCCGGAACACGCGCCGGTTGGCAGTTCCCCGATCACGGATGAGGACATTCCGTTTTAGGAGATCGACGCAACGCTTACAGCTGGAAGAACGCGGTCGACAGCGCGACACCAGTTAGTCGTAGTACTCCAGCCCCAGGTGGGTAATCAGCTCTTCGCCCTTCAAATGGCGCAGCGTGTTTTTGAGCTTCATGAGCTGAATAAACAGATCGTGCTCGGGATATAGGCCCGGTGCCGTCATTGGCGACTTGAAGTAGAAGCTCAGCCACTCCTGAATTCCCAGCCGCCGCAACTCTGGCGCGCGCTGCGCCAGATCGAGAAAGAGCACCAGGTCGAGCACGATGGGCGCAGCCAGAATCGAGTCACGGCAGAGGAAGTCGACCTTGATCTGCATCGGATATCCAAGCCAGCCGAAGATATCGATGTTGTCCCAACCCTCTTTATTATCACCACGTGGCGGATAATAGTTGATGCGAACCTTGTGGAAAATATTTCCGTAGAGTTCTGGGTACAAAGCCGGCTGCAAAATGTGTTCCAGTGCTCCGAGCTTCGATTCCTCCTTGGTTTTAAACGACCCGGGATCGTCGAGCACCTCGCCGTCGCGGTTGCCGAGGATGTTGGTCGAATACCATCCGCTCAACCCGAGCAGGCGCGCTTTGAACGCCGGAGCAAGCACCGTCTTCATCAGAGTCTGGCCAGTCTTGAAGTCCTTGCCGCAGATAGGAATTTCGCGCTCGTGTGCGAGCTCGCGCATGGCGGGAATGTCAACCGTCAGGTTCGGTGCGCCGTTCGCGAAGGGCACACCTTCCATCAAAGACGCGTAGGCATAGATCATCGAAGGAGCGATGGTTTCGTCGTTCTCCTTCATCGCCTTCTCGATCGCTTTTACTGACTGATGCGCGGCGCTCGGATCGATAAAGGTTTCGGTTGAAGCGCACCAGATTGTGATCAGCCGGTCGGCGCCACTCGACTTTTTGAAGTCGCGAATATCCTGCCGCAACTGCTCGGCGAGATCGAGTTTGTTCTTCCCTTTCTTGATGTTCGGCCCGTCGATGCGCTTGACGTAATTGTGGTCAAAGACCGCCTTCATCGGCTGGATTGTGCCCAGCCGCTGTTTCACCTTGTCGAGTAGATCGCGCTCCAGCACACCCGCATTGCGCGCGGCCTCATACATGTTGTCTTCAAAAATATCCCAGCCCGTGAATACCAGATCGTCCAGCCCGGCGAGAGAAACAAATTCCTTGATCTTCGGAGAACGGCCCTCGGTGCGTTTCCCCAGGCGAATGGTTCCCATCTGCGTAAGCGAACCAATGGGATGGGCCAGACCCTTGCGCACCACGTCGACGCCTGCCACAAACGTGGTCGCGACTGCACCCATGCCGGGAATCATCACTCCCAGCTTGCCTTGGGCCGTTTCGATGGCGCCATCGCGGCCGGAACCACGGGCTGCTTTACGGGACAATTTCTCCTCGTTTGATCTTGCTTCGTTTGAACTAGTCTCGTTTGACCGAACTTCGTTCGACCTCACCTCGACCGTCGGCTTCTTCGCTCGCTTCGCCAAGGACTCTTTCACCTTCGCCATATTCGGCTGCTTCCTTATAAGAACAGTGGATATGTGCAAACCAACTATCGTCGCTCAGCGAATCAGCTTTTGCAAATGCGAGTGCCTGAATGCGCCTGAAAGCAACTCTAATGGTGCCTGCGACACATTGGTCGGCGCGGGCAACGGCAAGTCGCCGGCGCGGCCTGCCATTTCCGCTACCCACATTTCTATGAAGCGCTCCCTCGCTTGGTTGAGTGATCCAGCCATCATGCAGATGTGATCCTGCTGAGCAAATCTGACGAATCGATTTTTTTGGTTGGACGCGGCTGCTCAATACCAGCATAGTTGAATCGAGTTCGAACACCGGCCCGCGCGGAGAGTTGATCGAACTTGTTGTTTTCCAGCCCCGTCTGCTGCGTTGGGAAGATCCGCTTGTCGCGTTCTACGTCCCCCGCGGAAAAGCCTTCACGAGAGTGGTTGCAAATTCAGCTACGATCGGCCCCATATCCAATCGCAGCTGTCTCACCGGGAGCAGATCGTCATTGCATTCTGCTCCCGGTTTCCATTTTTTGGTAATCGGGCTTTGACAAAATCGGCGGGACAGAAAGCTGGGAGATCGAAGTAAGAATTCCACAGAAAAAAACAGCAGTATGCAGGATGGTAGTAATTAAGGAAGTGAGATCAAAGGGAAGAAACCAGCCGACACAGGTCGCCAGAAAGCTCAGGCTTCATCGCGCGCTGCATCTCCCGAAACGAGCCGCATTTCTGGGGGAATTTTGACCGGCGCACAGGGTGCGGTGTAGCGAAAATTGGGCTTTCCCCGGCCGTTCACGCGATTCCCGTCTGGCAAACGGTCTCGCTTCAGTTCTTCGCCCAGAATGATCGCCTCGGCGATATCTTTCATGGCTTTGCGCTTTTGCCGGCTTTGCTTCTGGAGCGCAAGATAGGCTTGTTCTTCGTTCCATCCCAGCTCTCGCTGCAGAATCCCTTTCGCGCGCTCGACCAGCTTTCGTGTTCGCAGCTGATCGCTCAGCTCCGAGTTAACCTCTTCCATGCGCGTCAATTCAATCTCCGCGCCTAACAGAAATCCGACCGCGGAGATCACGCGAATCTCTTTCCGTCTATAGATGTGCGGCAAACGATGCTGCAGGTTGATCGCTCCAACGACTCGCCCGCGGCACATCAGCGGCACTGAGAGAAACGCCTCGCAACTATCCTCCGGCGATCCGTCCTCCGGCAACTCGTGGAAAAACTGAAAGCGTGGATCTTGCGCCGCTTTCCTGGAGACCGTGACCGGGTCGTTATTTTCGGACACCCAACCCGTAATACCCCGTCCCGAAGGCAGTTTCAGCCGTTCCACCACATCGGGATGCGCGTTCTTCGACGCCCGCAGAACCAGTTCCTCGCCTTCCAGGACATAGATAAGACAGGAATCACACTTTACAAGCCGGCAGGCGAATTCAACCGCGCGTTCGAGCACTTCCTGGAAACCGCCGGCCACTTCCCGCCGGCCGCCAATCTCATGCAAAAAATCAACCGGTAATTCTTCGACGCTCATCAGATCGTCCATGAAGTAACTTAGCGGCATCCGTCAGGCGTGTCTAATTCCAAATTTCGATAGGAGCCATGAATGATTTTGTCGGTTTATTCACCCGCCTTTAACATCGTTTAGCTCCGCGCCGAGCCGGACATTTATTTTTGCTCCAGGTCCACGGTCTTGACCGGCAAATCCCAGTGCGCATCGAGGATCTCGAAGCGCCGTTGCTCTTCCTTCGCGTATGTGGCCTGATCGGGCCAAAGCTGCTTCTTCAGCGTGTCTTCCTCGAAGGGCTCATTGGCAACGGTTGAATTCTTGAACACGATGGTCACGCGGTAATCCCAACGTCCGTCTTCGGTTGTGTGGTAGCGCGGCTGATCCATCCAAACCTTGATCATGCGGCCCATTTCGACTTCTTTTTTCAGGAGCGGGTAATGGTTCTTCTTGAACAATTGCAGAAACTCGTCCGCATGTCCCCACTTAGTCTTGTAGTAGTACTCGATGACAAAGGGCTTGCCGGTTTCGGGCGCGGACTGAGCGGGAACGGGGATGGGAAGCAAAACAAGTAATAGCAGCAGGAATCTCGACTTCATCGATCGTCTCCGTAGGGTTTACTCAACAATTGTCGCATAAATTGTGGCAATGTCCAGAGCTTCGCCAAAATTCTCGTTACCGATGAGCGGCGCTGAACGGTTTTCGACAGCCTACGAGTGCTAAAATTACACGTGCCCGCCGATTCCATTAGCCTCATTGCCATTGATATTGACGGGACCCTGCTGAGCCCGGAATTCCGCATTTCGGATACCGATCTGGCAACCCTCCGCCGCGTGCATGCCCAGGGCACCGAGATCATCCTGGTCACCGGACGCCGCCATGCTTTCGCTCTACCCATTGCCGAGCAGCTGGGATTCGATCTCTGGCTGATCAGCTCGAATGGCGCGATCACGCGCTCGCTCAGCGGAGAGACTTTCCATCGCGATCTGCTCCCCGAGCGAAGCTGCCGGCAGCTGGTTCAGGTGATGCAAGAATTCCGCGGTCAAACCGTTCTTACTTTTGACCACGACGATCTTCACGATGACGCCGGCACGATCGTGATTGAGCGCCTCGATCAGCTTGAACTCAGCATCCAGCGCTGGCTGCAGAAGAACATGCAGTACATCCAATTCGTGATTCCGATCGAGAAGTCGCTGACTACCGATCCGGTGCAGGCAATGTTCTGCGGCCCGATTGCGGACATGCGACGGGCGTTGCAGATCCTTGAAAACTGCGGCCTGCCGATCACGGTCCTGCGCACTGAGTATCCCGGCCGCGACCTTTCTATTGTCGATGTGCTGAATGTAGGCTGCTCCAAGGGACACGCGCTCGAACGTTGGGCCAAACACCGCGGCATTGCCCGCGAGCAGGTCATGGCCATCGGAGATAACTACAACGATATTGAAATGCTTGCCTTTGCCGGCCAGCCTTTTATCATGGGGAATGCATCTGAAGAGTTGCGCTCGCGCGGCTGGACGCTGACGCGCTCGAACGCGGAGAGCGGAGTGACGGCCGCCATTGAGTACGCGCTGGATGGAAAAGAGATCGAAGCGGCTGCGGTTGAGCAGATTAGCGGGCCGGCGATTGGGGTCAGTCTTTGATGGGGCAGTCTTTGATAGGTCAGCACTTGAAGCATGTCCCTCGACTGCGAAGATCGTCCGCCGCGCGGACGATCTTCTTCGCTCGGGGTGACAGCAAGACAAGATGATTCGCCGAAGAACACCATCGACGCGGACAGCTGCGAGAATCGCGGCGAAGGCTGCCGCGTTTTTATTTGCCATGGCGCTGGTTCTATTCGGTCAGCCCGCCACAGCGGCCGAATTGGCGATCCTGCGCAACGGATTCAGTATTCGCTACGATCACCGGCTGGCGATGGGGGCAACAACCCGCCTGTATTTCGGAAGCGACGATACGAATTTCACCGACGTGCCCACCGAAGAAATCACCGGCTACGAAAAGGATCTGGCCTTGCCTGTGGCAGATTCGGAGCACGCTAGCGCTACGGAAACTCGCTCCGCAAAATCATCGTCGGCCACGTCTGCACTGCCTTTGAACGAAGTCGTGAACACCGCCAGCACTGCCTATCACCTCGATCCCGACCTGGTGAACAGTGTGATTCACGCGGAAAGCGGATTCAACTCGCGCGCCGTTTCTCCGAAAGGCGCTCGCGGACTGATGCAGCTCATGCCGTCGACCGCCAGCCAACTCGGCGTCAACGATGCTTTCGATCCGCAGGCCAATGTTACCGGCGGAAGCCGTTACCTGCGCGAACTTCTGGAACGCTACAATTTCGACCTAATCAAGGCCTTGGCCGCTTATAACGCCGGACCGGAGCGCGTGGAGCAGTATCAGGGAGTGCCGCCATTTCGCGAAACCCAGGCCTACGTGGCCCGCATCGTGCACGAATACAACACCAAGAAGATTGCCCAAGAAAAGGCAGAGAAGGCGGCGAAGCGAAAGCAACTCTCTGCCAAGTCAGCCAACAAAGCGCCGACTCACACCGCCGCCCGTGCTACTTCAAAACCTAATGCTTCAAAACCTGCCGGCACTGCCATTGCCGAAAAATCGCCGCATTAATCGCGCCCATGCTAAACGTTATTGCTTCGACAGCATCCCGCGGCGGGAGGTAACGTTGACCCTGCCTCATTGCTCATTTACCTTCAACTAGGGACGTGCTTCATTGCGTCGGTCTTTTTGCGGCTTCGCACTGCATGAATAGCAAGAAAAATCTGGCGTACGCAATCGTTTTCATCGTGCTCCTCGCGCTGGTCTATTTGCAGTTCCGGACTTGGCGGAATTTTGACTGGGCGCGCCTTTTTCAATACGGATTAAATTGGCGTAACATCTTCTACGGCGTGGTGTACATCTATCTCGCTTATCTGCTCCGTGCGGTGCGATGGAAAATCTTTCTTCGGCCGGTTCGTAAGCAAACGACGATCATCGGACTCATTCCACCCACCATGATCGGATTTACCGCTCTGGCGTTGCTTGGCCGTCCCGGCGAATTGGTTCGACCGTACTTGATCGCGCGCCATGAGAACTTGCCTTTCGCCTCGCAAGTGGCGGTGTGGGCAGTGGAACGCATCTTTGACATCGGCGCTTTCACGGTGATACTGGTGGCAGCTATTTTTCTTCCCTCGCAGTTGCATCAGTTCGCCCTGGCAGCCACTCCTGAGATGAAGCATGGCATTTACTTGATCGGCTATGCCCTGATCGCGCTGGTTCTCGGCCTTCTTACCGTGGCCGTCCTCATGTCCTATCGCGGAAATCGCATCGCGGGTTGGGTTGAAAACCGATTTGCCCACCTCGCCCAAAATCTCGGGCATCGCATTGCTCACAAAATTCGTGAATTTACCGACGGCCTCAACACCATTCACGGTCCGCTCGCGTTTTTGCAGCTTTCGAGCGTATCGGTGCTGATGTGGTGGGTGATCGCGCTCGCCTATATGGAGGTCACGCGGGCTTACGGTCCGCCGATGGCCACCATGGGATCCACCAAGGTTCTGCTTCTCATCGGGTCGAGCATGGTGGGCTCGCTGGTTCAACTACCTGGGGTGGGCGGCGGATCGCAACTCGCGACCATCAGCGCCCTCGACCATGTCTTTGGCATTGTCCCGAAAGAACTCACGGTCAGCTGCGGCATCATGCTGTGGCTGGTGACGTTTGTCGCCGTCGTTCCCGTTGGACTGTTGCTCTCGCATCACGAGCGTCTGTCGCTGCGCAAACTTTCCCGGGAAACTGAGCAGGCGGAAGAGGCCGGAGTGGTGGAGGAAACAACGTGAGTAGCTCGCGAGGCTCAGTTTCCAGTTGGCCGACAATTCGAGCAGAACCGTTCTACCGACTGCTGCGACGCAGTCTAGTCCGAGTAGGCCTGCTGTCTTCTCGGGGGAGCTTTATCGCGCTAAATGGAACGCCTTAACCCAGGGAACGAGGTTAGGCAAGAAGTCGCCGGCAGCATGCACAATGACCACGACTGCGAAATTCTTGGTCCGCATCCATAAAACGCCGACAAACAAGCTCGCGAGGGATGTCATCACGATCGCATATCCAACCGCCATTAGCAGGGAGGGATGCGAGCCAAGTGATTCCTGCGTGGCTGGCGTACGCAGGTAAAAGCCAGGCGCGTGCACTAAGCCAAAGAGCAGAGCCGCCAGGACAAGGCCACCCCAAGATGACCGCAGCAAGGCAGCAAGGCGTTCCTGCAGCAGCACGCGGAAGAAAAATCCCTCGACGACGCCAACTTCGATCACCAGCCACGCGAAGCTAAGCGGTGCAGCAAGTGCGATCACCCAAACCGGCAAATGTGCACTGCGAATGTCGTGCAGCCCGCGCCCTAGGAACGATTGCATGAGGAGAACAGCCAAGGACATCCACAGCGCGGGGCGGAGTGCGGTCCTGGTCAATGAAACTGGAGCGAGTTCGTTGATCTTGTACCCTGAGGCCAAAAACACCGCTCCAGGAACAACAAATATCGCGAGCTTCAAACCTAACCCCGTCACAGCGTGCAGCGGTTCAGTGGTAATACGTGCCACGCCGCCAAATCCCCACACAAGCACGACTGCAACAACCGCCAGATACGTGAGCAGAATCGCGGACTCCAGCACAGGCCGCAGTACATCGTACGGAAGGGAGGGAACGCGGCGCGTGGCCAGGAGGCTGATCCCGGGCAATATCACCCCCAGAATCACCAATGCTGGGAATGCTTCGCTCGTTTCAAATCCATAGAGTTTCCGCAGCAGCAGAAAGAATATTGTCCAAAGGACGAAGTAAGCACCGACATAGACTTTAGAGCCGGGCGAATGGATGTTTCCCATGCTCGTTGTTACGGGTGCGGCTGCAATTATGTTCCCGCTGGACTGGCAGACTACGAGCCAGAAGTTGGCCTCAGGATCACCAAGATCGGTTCTATTGACTCAGCAATCGTGGGCGAATCACGGGCAAACCGGAAGTTGAGTCATGCCGGTTTTCAAAACCACCATCGCTTGCGGAAGCGCCTGCTACAATCTTGGTGAACTCCGGACTGCAGCCAAGCGCATGAAATGCCCCTTCTGCGGGTTTGAAAATGACAAAGTTGTGGATTCGCGCGAGAGCAAAGAGGCGGATTCCATTCGCCGCCGCCGCGAATGCCTGAAGTGCGAGAAGCGCTTCACCACCTACGAGCGCATCGACGAAATCCCCTACATGGTGGTGAAAAAAGACGGACGCCGCGAGCGTTTTGACCGGCAGAAAGTGCTCAACGGCCTGATGCGAGCCTGCGAAAAACGTCCCGTGCCCATCAGCAAACTGGAGCAGATCGTCAATGAAGCCGAAGGCTTTGTTATCGAATCGGCCGAGCGTGAGCGCAAGACCAGCGAAATCGGCGAACTGATCATGAATCGCCTGCGCCGCCATGACAAAGTTGCGTACGTGAGGTTTGCGTCTGTCTATCTCGACTTCAAAGATGTGCAGGAATTTATGACGGAGCTGAAGGATCTGCTCAAGACCGTGCCGGAATCCAAGGCCAAAACTGGGAAAAGCTGATTGGGACATTGAATCATTAAGACATTGAATCATTGCAAAGCTTAATTGCTCAATGATTCAATGACTAAGTGACTCAATGGTTTCATGAACTCTCTTGAAACAGCGGAAGAACTGAAGCAGCGTACGAAGAGCTTCGCGATCCGGATCGTAACCCTCTTTCGATCTCTGCAACATTCTCCCGACGCCCAGACCCTGGGAAAACAGCTCTTGCGTTCCGGAACGTCGGTGGCGGCAAATTATCGCGCGGTCTGTCGCGCCCGATCGCAGGCTGAGTTCATCGCAAGAATGGGTATCGTGGTGGAAGAGGCGGATGAAACCGTATTCTGGCTGGAACTGCTCGGCGAGGCGGGAGTGGTTCGTCAGGAACGGACGCAGGATTTGCGCCGAGAGGCCAACGACTGGTAAGGATCTTCGGCGCATCTTTGCGAACATCGAGCATGGCGTTAAATGATTTAATGTCTCAATGATTCAATGACTCAATTGTTTTAATAGCTCTATGCGCCATAAGGTAACTCTCATTCCCGGCGACGGCATCGGACCGGAAGTCGTCCAGGCGACAGTTCGCATGGTCGAAGCTACGGGTGTCAAGTTTGAATGGGAAACCTTCGCGGCTGGCGCCGAAGCGTTCGAAAAGTACCACGAGTACATTCCTAAAGAACTCGGCGAATCGATCGAGCGCACCCGTGTGGGACTCAAAGGCCCGGTGACTACGCCCATCGGTGGCGGTTTCTCGAGCATCAACGTCGAACTGCGCAAGCGCTTCGAACTGTTTGCCAACTTCCGTCCGATCCGCAATCTTCCGCATATTCCGACCCACTACCCGGGCGTGGACCTCATCGTTGTGCGCGAAAATACCGAGGGTCTTTACTCCGGCATCGAGCACGAAGTCGTTCCCGGAGTGGTGGAGAGCCTGAAGATCATCACCGAGAAGGCTTCCACTCGTATCTCGCGTTTCGCTTTCGATTACGCGCGCAAAAACCAGCGCAAGAAAGTCCATTGCATCCACAAAGCCAACATCATGAAGTTGTCCGATGGACTATTTCTCGCCTGCTCGCGCAAAGTCTCGAAAGAATATCCCGAGATCTTCTATGGTGAGCACATCGTGGACAACACCTGCATGCAACTGGTGATGAACCCCTACCAGTACGACATCCTGCTGCTGGAGAATCTCTACGGCGACATTATTTCCGATCTGTGCGCCGGTTTGGTCGGCGGACTGGGTCTGGTCCCCGGCGCGAATTTTGGCCACGAATGCGCCATTTTTGAGGCGGTACACGGCTCCGCGCCCGACATTGCCGGGAAGAATATCGCCAATCCCACTGCTGTGCTTCGATCGGCGCTGCTCATGCTGCGTCACCTCGGCGAGGCGGATGCTGCCTGGAGGATCCGCAATGCCATCGATGAGGTCTACCGTGATCGCAGCAAACTGACCCGCGACGTGGGCGGCACGGCCAGCACTTCAGAATTCGCCGACGCAATCATTCAGGCAATGGAGTCGCAGAATGCGACGGCAGCCGAAGCCGGAACGCGCCAGTAGAGACTAGTCGTATCTCGATCGGAGCCTGGCAGGTTCAAATTTGTATGAAAAGCAGATGAACCCGCTACCAACCGTCTGCTAAACTGAACCGTTTTGGAAAGCGGCCGGTGGCTGCGCCATTGGCCGGTTCTTGGGGGCTATTCTCCGGTGGACAATCTCAAGACTCTCGAAGTTCCCTATCATCGCGGACTGCACAACTTCGCCATCTTAACGGCCTGTGTCACTCTCGTCCTCATCGTGGCCGGAGCGCTTGTCACCAGCAATGACGCGGGTCTATCCGTTCCCGACTGGCCGACTACGTTCGGTTCGATCTACAAAATGCCGCACATGGTTGGCGGAGTGAAGTACGAACACGGCCATCGCATGGTAGCGGAATTTACCGGTCTGCTCACCATTATTCTGGCGATTTGGACTTGGCGCGTTGAAAAGCGGCGCTGGCTGCGCCTTCTCGGCTTGGCTGCGCTGGCGACGGTCATCATCCAGGGAATCCTCGGTGGAATCACGGTGCTTCATCTGCTTCCACCCGCTGTCTCGAGCGCGCACGCTGCCGTGGCGCAGACTTTCTTCTGCATAGCCGTTGCGATCGCTGTCTTCACCGGACGGCGTTGGGTTCAGGAGCAGCCACGCACCGAATTCGATCAGCGGCGCCCGGCGCTTTTCACATTAACTTTGCTTTCGATTTTCGTGCTTTACGTGCAATTGATTCTCGGCGCGATGTTCCGCCACCACGGACTGAGCTGGTGGCCGCACGTCATCAATGCTGCCGTTGTCGCGGTTGTGCTTTCCTGGACCGCAGTGCGCGCCATCTCCGTTTACTCGCACGTCGAGGCTGTCCGCCTCCCGGCCATTGCCATGCTTGGCCTGATGGTCGCACAGCTCTGCCTGGGCTTTCTCGCCTTCATCACCCGCGTCATGTGGGGAGCGGATGCGGCACAACCTGAGCTACCTATGATTATTGCGACCGTTGTCCACGTCGCCGTGGGAGCGCTGCTTCTTGCCACTACCGTTGTGCTCGCCATCCAGGTATGGCGGCATGTCCCCGTCGCTTTCGAAGAACGCGTTCCTAGACGGAACGCCGTTGCCGCGTAGGATCTTGTTTGAATCGGGTCATCGGACGATCGGATCATCGGGCGATCGGTTGATTCGAAAAAGCGAGTCTCGTGCTTGGTTAAGATGGCCGGATGGCCCGTTCATCCGATGATCCGATCATCCGAGCTGCTACGGATGATAATCAGGTTGCTCCCGTCGTAGAATAGCCTGTGACCTTGAACTCAACCGCAATCGACTTCGCTTCTCCTGCCCAATCTACCGAACCTGCTGGTCAGCCCATGATTACGGTTCGAGACGTCATTCATCGTTACCAGGACCGCGCGGCGCTCAACGGCATTTCGTTTGACGTTCATCCGGCAGAACTCTTCGGCTTGCTGGGCCCGAACGGCAGCGGCAAGACTACTTTGTTCCGCATTCTTTCCACGCTCATGGTGCCGACCTCGGGCAGCGCTGAGATCGCCGGAATCGATGCGGTTCGCAATCCCGGTGTTCTCCGCCGTCACATCGGTGTTGTTTTTCAGGCGCAAAGCGTTGACCCCAAGCTCACCGCTTACGAGAACCTCTGGCATCAGGGACACCTCTACGGCCTGCGCGGCGGGGAACTCAAAAAACGAATCACGGAAATCCTCACGCGTGTGGGATTGCTCGACCGCCGCGGCGATCGCGTGGAGACATTCTCCGGAGGCATGCAGCGCCGCATCGAGCTCGCCAAGGGGCTGCTTCATCATCCTGAGGTTTTGCTCCTCGATGAACCGACGACCGGCCTCGATCCCGGCGCCCGGCGCGACCTTTGGCAGTACCTTCAGATTCTGCGCGATGAGGAGCGCGTCTCGGTCATCGTTACCACCCACCTGATGGAAGAAGCTGAACGCTGCGATCGGCTGGCGATTCTGAACGAGGGCAACCTGGTCGCTCTCGGCACGCCGGAGGCCCTGACGCGCGAGATTGGCGGCGACGTAATTCTGCTCGAAGCGCGCGACCCGCAAGCGTTAGCCGAGCGCATTCGCAACAAGTTCCAAGTCGATGCCGCGGTAATCGACAACCAGGTTCGCCTCGAAATCGAAAACGGACACCGCTTCGTCCCCGACGTGGTCGAAGCCTTCCCCGGAGAAATTCAGTCGCTAAGCGTGAGCAAGCCCAGCCTAGAAGATGTCTTCATCCATCGCACCGGGCACAAGTTTTGGAGTGAAGAGGCCGAGTCAGCCGCAGAAGTGGGCAAGAACAAGAATGGAAGCGGCAAGAAACATTCTTAGCGCCGCAAGGTTTTCCAAACATGGTCGTTAGTGGTTGGCGTTCGCTGGCGGCGTTGGCGCGGTCAGTAACTCCACAAACATTTTGTAGAACTTTTCCGTATCCAGATCGTCTTGTATTTCCACCGACTGCACCTCACGCTTGGGCTTATCCTGATCCGTCCAATTGAGCGTGTCTCCGTAGCCGGCACCGCGATCCAGATCCACATCCATGTAGCGATTTTCTTTCTTGGTAATCAGGCTTGGATCAAGCCAGGCCGCGGCCGCAAGTTCATCCCACAGATAGTTATAAGAGCCATGCAGCTGCTCATACTTGCCCACGTATTGCGCCGCGGGCGAATTCCCAGCCTTGACTCTGTCGATCAGCGCGTTCGTCATTCTTGTCTTCAGAGAAATATCCACGGTGGTGCAAACCATCTTCTTCCACGGAGCCCGCAGCACAATATGAGCGGCTTCGGGATCGAACCAAAGGTTGAATTCGTGACGGGGATTGTCGGCGAATTCAGGATCTTCGGTCTGCGGATTCAGACTGCCTCCCATAAAAACCAATTCCTTGGCCAGGCTGGGAAATTCGGGATCGAGCGAGATGGCGAGCGCCAAATTTGTCATCGGTCCGCCTTCGTAGATGGTCACTTCGTGCGGATACTTGCGGACCATACGCACTAGAAAGTGGGCGGCGTCTTCATCGGCGGGCTTGGTAGTCGGCTTCCCTTCCGGCATTTCTCCCAGTTCGCGTGCCGGGTGATACCGGCTCGGAGTCCACGCGCCCAGCCAGACCACGTAGCCGTGTTGCGCCTCCCAACTCTCCGTGTCTTCTTTGGTTCTCACCAGCGGATACTCGGCTCCCGGCACCACGGAAATATCGGTGCGGCCGATTAATTCCAACATGCGCAGAGTGTGCGCGACCTCTTCGGTGAGCCATGCATCGCCCGTCACCACGGTGACGCCCAGAACGTCCGTCTGCGGAGACTGGATCAGGAGCAGGATCGCTTGCTGATCGCTGCCAGCAGGGCCGGCAGCGTCCTGATCGATAATGACTTTGCGCGGGGCTTTGTCGAGAACTTGAGATGCAGCGGCTTGGGTTGCAAGGCATGTTGCTAGAATTACGGTTGCAACCCGAATCGGAGATTGAAATCGGCTGAACTTCATTGGTGCACCTCACGCAGTGTTTTCAGGAATCGCATGGGAAGCGTGCCATTGTAAATCGTGTTGGCGTTGATTGGTAAGAATGCTTGGTTGATAAGAGAATGATTGGCAGGAGTGGATGAGGACGAATCGCGCGAGCGCTAGACATCTCCGAGGAACCAGGACGCCTGTTGCCATCTGCATTTTAGGTCTGGCGGCGGTGGTCGCCCTTGTTTTGCCCGAGATTGTTCCGATTGAGGTTCAGGCGCAAGCCCAGGCGAGCGGCGTAATCGAGGGCTATGTGCGCGATTCGAATGGCAAGCCCGTGGCGAATGCGATTGTTTTCCTGCAACTCGCAGATGGGACGGATGGCGGCGTCACACCGGCGCAGGTCACTCACACCGATGCTCAAGGAGTCTTTCGCTTTAGCGCGCTTCCTGACGGCGCCTACCGTCTACGCGCGGAAATGACCGGCTACGATGCGGCAAGCGCCGGACCAGTCAGCCTGGCGCAGCAAGAAACGAAGAGGATTGACCTCACGCTGGATTCTCCGAAAGCTTCTGAACCGCAGAAGGCGCCGTCAGGAAAATCTGCGTTCTCGCATACAAAAGCCGAGGCGCCGCAGTTTTACGATGAACCTCAATTCACCGTAGCGGGCGTAACCCAGGCTACGAATTCGGGTGGGCACGGCTCCGATACTGTGCGCCGAACCGCGGATGTGCTCGCCAAGGCGACCGTCTCGCTGGGCAAGGATTCGAACCCCGCGGCCTCCGCCGCGTTAGAGAGCTCTTTGCGCGATGCGCTGGCGCGCAATCCCGAAGATCCCACGCTGCATCATCAACTAGGCGAGATCGAAGAGAAACTCGGCAACTCGCTCAAGGCGGTTCGCCAGTATGAGCGTGCGGCCGAACTTGACCCCAGCGAGCCAAACCTGTTCGATTGGGGAACCGAACTGCTGACGCATCGCGCCTTTGAACCGGCGACCGAGGTCTTGGCCAAGGGCAATCGCTCATTTCCGAACTCCACACGCACTCTGATCGCGCTCGGCGTTGCCTGGTATGCACGAGGCTCTTATGATCAGGCGGCACGATGCCTCGTCCGGGCGTCCGATCTAGATCCCGGCAATCCGACGCCGTACATGTTTCTAGACAAAATGCAAGGCGTTGAGACCGCTCTATCGGAAGATTGGGCATGGCAACAATCGGCTGAGCGATTGGCGAGATTTGCCAAGCTGCACCCAGACAACGCGCTCGCGAATTACTATTACGCCGTCAGCCTCTGGAAACGTTCGCTGGAAGAGTCCGCTGAACAAGCAGGAAGCGTCGCCAGCAACGAGCGAAGTCCGCAGCCTGACTCCAAGGATTCAGCGCGGGTTGAATCGCTGCTGCTGAAGGCAGTACATCTCGATCCGAAGCTCGCAGCCGCATACTTGCAGCTAGGAGTTCTCTACTCGCAGCGCGGGGAGTTTTCGCGCGCAATTGCCGCCTATCGAAAAGCGATCGAAGTCGGGCCGGAAGAAGCCAGTTCGGAGTCCGAGGAGACCCTCGCCGAGGCACACTATCGACTGGCGCAGGCATATGAGCGAACCGGCGACAAAACGAGAGCTCAACAAGAGCTTCAACTCCATGCCGACTTATCTAACAAACTAAAGCAGGATATGGAACGGGACGAGCGCCAAGTTCAGGAGTTCGTGATCTCATTGCGCAAGAAAGACTCCGCCTCGCAATGATTCGGGGAGGCAAGGCAGGCCGAGTCTATCTCAGCCTGCCCTCAGCGGCTGAAAGCCGCAGTTGAATCAAAGCAATTATCGCAGCGGTAAACCGCTGCGCCACCCAAAATCAACTGCAACCCGGACTTTTTCCGCAGCCTGCTAGAACGTGAGCTTCAAGGCGAACTGCGCCAAACGCGGGTTGTTCACGGTGCTGTTAATCACGCCGAAACTGGAGGGCGTACCTATGTCCTGTTCGCCGCTGCCGCTGATCCCGGACATCCAGTACTGGGGATGGTTGAACAGGTTGAAAAGCTCGGCCCGGAATTGCAGATTCATTCCCTCGCGGAAGGACAAAGGAAAGTTCTTAAACAAAGAGAAGTCGGTATTCACAAAACGCGGACCGTAAACCGGCGCGCGTGCAGCGGTTCCGAGACCTCCATAGTTCACACCATTGTATGTAAGGACATCCGACTCGAAAGCGCAGGGGTTGAACCAATGCGAGAGCGTGTGAACCTGCGAAGGAGCATTGCATCCCGGATTCGCCGCGACCGGACCCGCCACGTTGGGGTTACCCACTTCGTTCGGGCGCTCAACCACTAAACCGTTGTAGCCGAAGTTCACGCCCGATGGGTTGGTGCTATCGACCACAAACAGCGGAAACCCTGATGTGGCCCTTTCGATCACATTAACCTGCCAATGCCCAAGAGCCGTGTCTAATGGGGTACTCCAGTTGCCGCCCCAATACTTGCCTTTGCCGAAGGGGAGATCGTAGAGGACGCTGGCGGTAAAGCTGTCGTTGAGGTTAAGCTGAGACAGGCCCCAATCCAGCCTCGCGGTTCCAGGCAGTGGATAGTACAAAGCGCCAGGGTTGGTGCCCAAACCATCCGTTAGTCCGGTGTCGAAATTGCGAGACCAGGTATAGCCAATCAAGGCGTAGAGTCCATGCCGCACGCTCTTGGTTTCAGCCTTTACCTGCAGGGAGTCATATTGGGCAGAGCCGATGCTATTGTTGGTGTCGACAGTCTGAAAAGGTGCCGCATAAGGATATGACGTAATGCCGCAGCCCAGCGTGTAGCCCGGAACGTTGCCGCACGCACTTGGCGACGTTATATTTTCGTTCAGCTGACTGACGAGAATGTGGTGACTGCGGGTTCCGGCGTATCCCATGGTCAGCACGATGTTGCCTGGCACCTGACGCTGAATGTTGAGGTTGAACTGCTGGATCGAGCCTTGTTTGAAATTGAGGTTCATGGCCTGAATCGACCCGGTGTAATTCTGCGGGTTTACGGGTGCGTTATAAATTGCGCCGCCTGGAACGTTGATGCTAGAAGGTGTATTGGCCGGAAGAAGGAATCCGCCTGACAGGGATCCGGAAGCAACTCCATAGGTAAGACAAAAAGTGCAAGGATCGACTTCCGCATAGTAGGGCGGGTTCTGCCACAGTCCCTGACCGCCCTGGTCCCAGGAGGAATCGTGATAGATGGCGTATCCCGCGCGAATCACGGTCAGATCCCCTCCGAACGGCTTCCAAGCCAGTCCGATGCGGGGTTCCGCGGCAGTCTTGTCTAATTGGATGCCAACGCGCCCGTTGGTCGGGATGCAGATCGAGCAGTCGGCCAACGTGGGACTCCCGGTCGGAACGTACCACTTAAGGTTTTCGACATTGAACTCCGCTTGCCGATTTCTCACTTCAGTTTCCGGCGTAACCACAGCCCAGGCGAGACCAATATTCAGCGTCAGATTGCTGGTCACGCGCCAATCGTCCTGAACAAATGGTCGCACCAGCTTAAAGCGGCGACCGACCGTACCACCGAGAAAGGTTTGATCGTGGGCTGCAAAAACTCCCATAGCACCTACAAGGAGGTCGGCGATATTGTCACCGGTATTTGTGCCAAAATTTACGACATACC
>JASHOU010000209.1 GCA_030038475.1 Terriglobales bacterium
CCAATTCCCAGCTCCTCGAATTCCGCCACTACGACGAGCTGCTCACCCGTGAGCTGCAAAGCGTCTACGACTTTATGGAACACGGCTCGCGCGGAATTCTCGCGCGCTGGCGCACGGCGAAACGCGCATCCCGCCTGCATACCGTGCTCCTCGACGTCGACGAACTCACCGAGCGCGCCGACAACGCCATCAAGTTCCTGAGCGACATGTTCTCCGCGCGCCTCTACAAAGTCGCAGCCTCGAAGATCGGCGTGACCGACTACAAAGACCTCGTCAACCAGAAAGTCCACACCGCCGAAGAACTCTACCGCTTCATGGTCGACCAATTCCACCAAAGCCGCGCATTCGTCCTGGAGTTCCTGGTCGTCGTCATCCTGATCATCGAACTCTTCTGGCTCTTCAAAGGCTCGATCCCGGTTTAGCGTCTATCATTCTCTCTCTTTGAAAAACGCTGTTTCGACTCGATAATCACGACATATCACCGTCATCGTGGGTTGACTACTCTAGGCAAGAACTATGCAGCACGGGCATTATCCAGATAAGCCATACGCGCTGGCTACAGGAGAGAAGGCCGTTTCTCGCCTGGACCTTTTGGAGCGAATCTTTGGTCCGGCAACCCGTCATTTGCTGTCCGCCGCCGGTCTGTGCTCCGGTATGCGTGTGGCAGAGATCGGTTGTGGCATTGGCCTCACAGCACGATGGATGTCAACGCAAGTCGGCCCCGGCGTATCGGTGACGGCAGTGGACTCGAGTCCTGAGCAACTGCAGATTGCGGAAAAAAATGCGGCGGATGCCGGCGCCACGAATCTCTCCTTCCGCGAAGGCAATGCCTATGAAACTGGTTTGCCGCGGGATTCTTTTGATCTTGTTTATTCCCGGTTCCTCTTGTGTCATCTTACTGATCCTGCCAAGGCATTGGCGGAAATGAGCTCGCTCTTGAAGCCGGGCGGGATCCTCGTATGCGAAGACCACGACGACGGCGGTATCTTCACGGAACCTCCGACCCACGCCTACAAACGACTTGTCGAAATCAGTGCTGCTGTGAATCACAGCCATGGCCTGGATTCGTACGTCGGTCTTAAGCTGCCCCGGCTCTTTCGTGAGACGGGCTTCACTCAACCGGAAACAAAAGTGAACCAGATCGCTGTATTACGCGGTAAAGAGAAACGGTTTTGGGAGCTGACGTTGAGAGAAGCAGCATCAGCGATCTTGGCCGCACACGCATCCACTTCGGAGGAGCTCGATGCTATCTGCGAAGA
Source organism: Terriglobales bacterium (assembly GCA_030038475.1). Taxonomy (GTDB): domain Bacteria; phylum Acidobacteriota; class Terriglobia; order Terriglobales; family Acidobacteriaceae; genus Acidiflorens. Next base: position 1,260 of record JASHOU010000209.1, read on the forward strand.
GATGCGCAAGATTGCTCAGGATGAATCCATCCTTCTGATGCTGGCTCGCGTGACTCAGGTATGGGCGAGAAAATCCTGACCCTCCCCCTTTCGTTGACTCCCCGTTGCCTCATCTCTAAGATTGACCGAGCCGAGATCCACGCATCTCCTCTTAACTAATGATCGGCCAGACCATTTCGCATTACCACATCGTCGAAAAGTTGGGCGGCGGCGGTATGGGCGTCGTCTACAAGGCCGAAGACACTCGCCTCGACCGCTTCGTCGCCCTGAAGTTCCTTCCCGAGGATGTCGCGCGCGACCGCCAATCCCTCGAGCGATTTCGCCGCGAAGCCAAAGCCGCCTCCGCCCTCAACCATCCCAATATCTGCACCATTCACGACATCGGCGAGCAGGATGGCAAGACCTTCATCGTCATGGAGTACCTCGACGGCGCAACGCTCAAGCACGCCATCGGCAATCGTCCCATGGAACTCGAGACGCTGCTTTCGCTCGGCATCGAAATTGCCGATGGCCTCGATGCCGCCCACGCGCAGGGCATTATCCATCGCGACATCAAGCCCGCGAATATTTTTGTGACCAAGCGCGGTCACGCCAAGATCTTGGATTTCGGTTTGGCCAAAGTCACCCTGCCCAGCCCTCGCCCATCGCAGGCATCTGGGTCGACAGTCGAAGCCACCGTCGCTCCCACCGTCGCAGAAGAACATCTCACCAGTCCCGGCTCGGCCATCGGTACCGTCGCCTACATGTCTCCTGAGCAGGCGCGGGGCAAGGAACTCGACTCCCGAACCGACCTGTTTTCCTTCGGAGCGGTGCTCTACGAAATGGCCACCGGCATGGTGCCCTTTCGCGGAGACACCTCAGCGCTCATTTTCCAGGGCATCCTCGACCGCATTCCCACGCCGCCAATCCGCTTGAACCCCGATGTCCCGCCGAAACTCGAAGACATCATCAACAAAGCAATGGAGAAAGACCGCGAGCTGCGCTACCAGCACGCCGCGGACATGCGCGCCGACCTGAAACGCCTGAAACGCGAAACCGAATCGCGCCCCACCGCAGCAGCCAGTTCGGAGCCAATCGCGGTTGCACCGCAAAGCTCATCGCCGGCCACGCCAAGGCCCGAGTCCCAAACTCCGCAAGCACCCGGCTCAACCTCTGCGCCTCCTTCACTTTCGTCATCCGCATCCAAATCAACCGCCATAGACGCACCCGCACCATCTTCGGTGCCAAGCGGATCCTACGCGCCAACCCACTCCTACGCGAAGACCGGCGCATTCGCCGCAATTGCGGTGTTGATCGTCGCCCTCATCGTCGCCGCTGCCTACTGGCTCACCAAACAGCATCCCGCTCCGCCCACCGTCACCGCCAGCCGCAAAACTGTCGCCGTTCTTCCTCTGCAGAACATGGGCGCCGATAAAGAAGTCGATTTCCTGCGCCTCGCCCTCGCCGATGAAATCGCCACTTCGCTCAGCTATGCGCGCTCGCTCTCGATTCGCCCGTTCGCCACCACCAGCAAGTACGACTCTCCCGCGCTCGACCTGCAGGAAGCCGGCAAGGCCATGCACGTGACCGACGTGGTCACCGGCCATTACATAAAAGAAGGCAACCAGCTTCAAATCACGCTCGAAGCCGTCGACATCGGCGAGAACCGCACGGTTTGGCGCGACACCATGACCGTCGCCGCTCCCGACCTGATCGCCATTCAGAATGAAATCACCGCCAAGGTTCGCCAGGGATTGGTTCCCGCTCTCGGCGCTGGCGCCGACGCAGGCGAAACCGGCACTCATCCCAAAAATGAAGAGGCCTACGATCTCTATCTTCGCAGCATCGCGCTGCCGCACGATCCGCTTCCCAATAAAGACGCCATCGCCATGCTCGAACGCGCGGTCGGAATGGATCCTTCCTACGGTCCTGCCTGGGAAGCACTCGGATATCGCTACTATTACGACGCGACCTATTCCGATGGCGGCGAAGAGGTATACAAGCGCGGGCAATCCGCCCTCGAACGTGCGGTGACGCTCGATCCGAATCTCGTCGGCGCGGCCGGTCAGCTGATTACAACTCGGGTAGAAAGCGGCGACCTGATCCAAGCCTACCAGGAGGGGAAAGCACTGGTGGAGCGGCATCCGGAAAATGCCGAGGCGCACTTCACCCTGGGATATGTCCTTCGCTATGGCGGCGTGATCGACGAATCCGCCCACGAATGTGACACTGCGCTTTCGCTCGACCCGGGGAACTATCGCTATCGATCATGCTCTCTCACCTTCGATGAACAAGGCAACTTCGCGCGGGGCTTGCAATTTATTCAGCTCGATGATGGTTCCGCATGGTCAGAGGGATCCATGGTCTCGTATTTCCTTCTCACCGGCGATCTGGCGAAGGCGCGGGAACAATCTGCAAAAGTGAAGGATCAACCCATTTATAGGATGGTCGATGCCTGCCTCAATCATGCGCCGCCCGCGGAGGTGGATAAAGTCGCCCGCGAATTCGCACTGCTTGTTTCGGGTTTTCATGACCCCGAGGCCAGGTACGTCAACGCTGGAGATTTCGCCTACTGTGGCAAGAAGGATATCGCTCTGCGGCTGATGAAAGACGCGATTGCGGGGCATTACTGCCCCTACATCGATCTGCAAACCAATGCCATGCTCGGCAGCCTGCGCGGCACGCCCGAGTTTGCCGAGCTGCTCTCTGCCGCGAAACAGTGCCGCGATGATTTTCTTGCCCAGAGATCGCACCCGCGCACTGAATCACCCTGACTCTGCCTCAGGCCGATACTTCCGAATGTGGGCTTTTTCTCCCACACGCAAAAATGCCCGGGGTCCGTGAAAACGTTTCCTGGGAAATGTTTCCCACGAACCCCGGGCATTGTTGATCGCTTTGAAGTTTGTCGCTTCGAAATCGTTGGCGTTACCTAGACCGCGGTAACGTTCTCCGCTTGCCAGCCTTTGGGGCCTTTGGTCACGTCGAACTGCACGGTCTGGCCTTCTTGCAGGCTCTTAAAGCCGCCCGACTGAATTGCGGAGAAATGCACGAAAACGTCTTCGCCATTCTGTCGGCTGATAAAGCCGTAGCCTTTGGCGTCGTTAAACCACTTCACTGTTCCTTGTTCTGCCATGTGTTGATGTTCCTATTCTTGTTTCTGATTGAAATGTGCTGAGAAGATTCGCTGCTGTAGCGGGAGGGACGCTGGTTGGCGGTACCGGCCTGCAACTGCCTTGAGTCACCTAGCAAAAATAGTATAGCACAACGCATGGCGCCGTGCGAAAAACCGGTACAGATCTAATTTAGCGTTCATTTCCGATCAGTACCAAAAAACCCATGGCCTGGTGGTCGGCTAAATCCGTTCGTGCGGTCTTCCCGGTGCCGGTACTTGGGTGACGTTGGAGCTGAGAGCGAAAGTTGACTTCCCCGGCGCCGGATCATAATCTGATCGAGAAATTATGCCCTCGGCCCAGGATTTAGCGGAGATCGCGCGCAGTGCGGCGGAAGCAAGCAAGACGCAGATTCACGACGTCGACCTTAGCCGGTACCTGAATCCGCCCGCCGATACCTGCTTTCCTCTCGAATATGCTTTCTATCTGCTGGGCGACGTGCGCAACAAGCTCGTCCTCGACCTCGGTTGTGGATCGGGCGAAGAGGTCATTCCTCTGCGGCAGCGAGGCGCGCGGGTTATCGGCATCGATATTTCGCCGGATTTAATCGCCATTGCCCAGGAAAGATTGCGCAAGTACGCGCTCGATGCCGATCTGCAGGCCGATCTGCGCGTCGGTTCGGCGTATGAGACGGGATTGCCGGATGCCTCGGTCGATGTCGTCTTCTCCATGTCGTTGCTGCATCACCTAGAATTGGATCGCGGCAAGAACGAGATTTGCCGCATCTTGAAGCCGGACGGCATCTTCATTTTCAAGGAGCCGGTCGGTTTCTCCTGGACGATGAAACAGCTGCGCAAGCTCTTCCCGGCGAAAGAAGATGTATCGGAGTTCGAGCATCCCCTGAATGCCCGGCAAGTGCAAACCTTGGTCGAGGGTTTCGAAGTGCTTGCCAGTCGCAGCTTTCGCACTGCGCTCGTGCCACTCGTGATGCGCCTGTCCAAATCGCCTCAGCTGCGCAAGAGGATGTGGACCTGCGATGCCTGGGCGCTGAGCCATTTTCCCATGCTCGATCATTTCGCAACTAGCCGCGTGATGGCCCTCCGCCGGCCGAGCCACTGAAAGCCCGCCCATCTCCCGTTATACTTCTGCCATCGCACTTCCGCGTCTCTCCCCAGATTACGCCATAGGAGATTACGCTATAAACGCATGATCGCCTTGCTTACACTCGATCTGCGCATCGAGGCCGCGCACTCCCTCAAAGATAAGCGTCAGGTTACGCGCAGTCTGAAGGATCGCCTGCGCGCGTCGTTCAACGTTTCCGTCGCCGAGCTCGACCCGAGCCTGTTGTGGAATCAGGCGACCATCGGGGTGGTCGGCGTTTCCCACTCGCGCGATTATCTCGAAGGCTTGATGAAGAATGTCGAGCGCGCAGCCCTGCGCATTGCCAACAACGCCGGCGCCGAGGTGGTCGACTCGTTCCTGGAGTTTTTCTGACTGGAGCAAGTCCGCGAGATGCGGGCAACCGGCTGGCGCCAAGCTCGAAGCGCAATGTCTTATCCCTCCGCGCACTTCCTTTCTGATATTCTTACAAGTTTTACCATTTGAGGCGCACCGTGGAGCATCGCGGGCAAAAGTATCGTCGCGGGCGGCTGAGCCAGGCGATTCGCGAGGAGATCGAAACCATCCTGGAAGGCGAACTGGGCGATCCGCGCATTGGGCTGGCCAGCGTCAGCTCAGTGACGCTCGCCGAGGACACGCGTTCCGCGCGCGTGATGGTCAGCGTTGCGGGCGACGATGCCGAGGCAGAACGCACGCTCGAAGGCCTGGCTGCCGCCAGAAACTACGTGCGCCACGAACTCGCCGAACGCCTGCGCCTGCGTCGTCCTCCCGAACTTTATTTTCAGATCGATCGCGCCGCTGAATTAGAAAGCCGGGTCGAGCAACTGCTCGGCCGTGCCAAAAAGCGCGCGCCGAAAAATGCCGAGCCCGGGACTGAGAACTGAGAACCGGGAACTGAGAACTAAGCACAGAGAACTCGATCATGCTGGACCGCGTTCTACAGGAAATTCGGTTGCGTCGCCGCTTCGTCGTGACCTCGCACGCCCGACCCGACGGCGACGGCATCGGTTCGGCGCTGGCTTGCGCCCAAATCCTGCGCATCATGGGCAAAGAAGCCGAGGTCGTCATGCACGATGGCGTTCCTCGCATCTACCAGAACCTTCCCTTCGCCGATCGCGTCATTCAGGCTGAGACCGTTCCCGCGAATGATGGCGTCATCCTGCTGGAGTGTGACAGCATGAAGCGCACCCTGCTGCGCGGCTTGGAAACCTGTTTTCTCATCAACATCGACCATCATGCCAGCGGCCGCAATTTTGCCCACATCAATTGGATCGATTCCTCGGTGATGGCAACAGCCGAGCTCGTTTTTCGCCTCGCGCGCCTCGCCTGCGTTCCCGTCGACCGCGACATTGCCACCTGTCTCTATACCGCCCTCATGACCGACACCGGCTCGTTTATGTTTACAGGCACCAACGAGCATACTTTCACCGTGGCGCGCGACTTGGTGCTGGCCGGCGCCGACCCTGCGCTTTGTGCGCGCCATATTTATTTCGGCCATTCCACCGCCAAGATGCGGCTGCTGGGAGCGGCGCTCTCCAATCTGCATCGCGAAGGGCCGCTCGCGTGGATTTGGGTCACCCAGGAGCAAATGCAGCGCTTCGGCGCCCGTGAAGAAGACTGCGAGGGCCTGGTCAACTATGCGCTCTCGATGGCCGATGTGCAGGTCGCCATTTTTTTCCGCGAGCTGCCCGACCGGCGTTTTCGCATAAGCCTGCGCAGCAAAGGTGAAGTCAATGTTTCCGCTGTCGCCGAGCATTTCGGTGGCGGCGGCCACAGATGCGCCAGCGGCTGTTCGCTGGATGGACCGCTGGCGGTCGCCGTGGCCAAAGTGGTCGAGCACCTGCACGCGGAAACTGCCATTCTGAACGCGGATCCTCTGCATGAAGACCGTTCCCATACCGGCCGTTTCGACGGAGACCCCGGAACCAACTGACCAACGCAACCAATGATGCCGGGAGCGAATCAACGAGCGAATCCACCAACGAATCCGCGCAGCCGCGCCGATATGTTGCTGCTGGCGGCGTTCTGCGGATTCCTTTTCTTCTACGGTCTGGGCGCGTTTGGCCTGATCGGCGCCGATGAACCGCGCTACGCCCAGGTCGCGCGCGAAATGCTGGAACGCTCCGACTGGGTTACGCCCACTCTGCTCGGCAAACCGTGGCTTGAAAAGCCGCCGCTTTATTACTGGCAAGCCATGCTGGCGTTCCGCCTCGGTGGCATCAGCGATCGGACGGCGCGCATTCCCGCAGCGCTGAACGCCGCGTTGCTCGTCGCCGCAGTTTATTTCTTTCTGCGGCAATTCCGCGCCGGAAGCGGTTTCGATGGAAATCAGTTCGCCGGCAGCGAATTCGATGCTGCGCTCATCACCGCCACTAGCGTGGGAGTGATCGGATTTGCCCGCGCCGCCGCAACCGACATGCCGCTCGCCGCCTGTTTTACCATCGCCCTGCTCGCCTGGTACGCATGGTATGCACGAGAAAAGTACTCAAGAGAAAAGGACGCAAGCGGAAAGGATATTTACCTGGCCAGCTTTTATATTTTTTTGGCGCTGGGAACTTTAGCCAAAGGACCGGTCGCGCCCACATTAGCGGCCGTCGTCATCTTCGCTTTCCTCGCGCTCCGGCGCGACTGGCGCGAAATTCCACTCACTCTCTGGATCCCGGGCATCGCCATTTACCTTGCCGTGACCTTACCCTGGTACATCGCCGTGCAACTGCGCAATCCCGAATTCTTCCGGGTCTTCATCCTCGAACACAATTTCGCGCGCTTTTCCCACGACCTTTATCATCATCGCCAGCCCTTCTGGTTCTACGCGCCCGTGTTTCTGCTCGCGATGATGCCATGGACTCTCGTGCTCCTCGCCGCAATTGTCAAACGCGCCCGGACTCACTGGTCCGAGGGCTGGCTTGAGAACAAAGCAGCATTCTCCGCCACAAAGAATTCCTGGCCGCTATTCCTTCTCATCTGGATGCTAGTTCCGATTCTGTTTTTCAGCGTCTCCCAATCGAAGCTGCCCGGCTACATTCTGCCCGCCGTGCCCGCCGGAGCGCTCCTGGGAGCCGACTATCTCAACCCCCTGGGGGACTCAAAAAGCCAGTCGAAAAAGATTTCACTCCCGTTCGCTGCAGCCCAGGCAATTCTCTGCGGCCTGCTGATTTTTGCCGCCCTGACCACACCTTCAATAGCACTCGATCACCGCCTGCGCTGGGTCAGCGAAACGACGACCAACGGAACGACGATCACCGGAACAGGAACTGACGCGGCCATTGCCCTACTGTTTGCCATCGCCATCGCTGCGGCCTTGCTCACTCGCGCCGGATCGCGTCTGCTCACCCGAACTACGCTGTTCGCCGTAGTGATAAGCGTTGCCGCCGTGATTCGAATGGCCGCGCCCGCCATCGATGCAACTCAATCGGCCCGGCCTATCGCCGAAACCATTCAGGCCTTTTCCCAAGAGCCGGTTCCGATTGCGCTCTATCGCGTTCGCCGCCAGCAGGAATATGGACTCGAGTTTTATCTCAATCGTCCGGCACAAAAATACGAAGACGGAGATATTCCCTCCGCCGCGCACGTGCTGGTTGCCGCCAAAGGTACCGAGGCGCAGGTCGCGCAACTCGTTCCCGGACGCCGAGTGTCATACTTGACCAGCCTCCCCGCGCAGGGTTTGGATTTGTACTGGATCAAATGAATCTTAAAGTTTCGAGATTCGGAGCGTTCCGTATTCGCTCGCGTCAGCTTGCCGCGCAAGCCGCACCGTCTCGCGCAAAAATGGAAACTCTGAAACCTTGAAACCTTGCTTTTATGGAAATTCTCGATCTCCGACATTTCTCTTCCCTTGACCTTCGGCCGTTGCTCGAAGACGAGATTGCCATGTGGGAACGCCAGCTCGCCTGGGACTACAAAACCTCCGCCGAGATGATCCTGCGCTACATGGATGCCAAAATCCTGCCCGGCTACGCCGCGATCGACCGCGGCAGCATCTTCGGCTACTCCTTTTTTGTTTATGAGCAAAGTAAGGGAGTCATCGGAGATTTGTTCGTCCGCGAATCCGCCCGCATTTTTGATCGACGCCAAGTCGAAGAACGTCTCCTCACCCACGTCATCGAAACCCTCCAACAGTCTCCCGGCATTCATCGCATCGAAGCGCAGTTGCTCGCTCACCACACCGGTGAAGTCGCCCGGCCGTTTTTGCAGCAGGGCTTCAGCCGCCATCCGCGGGTCTTCATGAATTTCGATATCGGCAAGCACGCGCAGTCCTGGACCGCAAATCTGCCGCCGATTCCAACTCAGTTCGAAATTTACCCCTGGTCAGAACACGAATACCAATCCGCCGCCGCCCTCATCACCGCCGCCTACCGCGGCCATGTCGATTCCGATATCAACGATCAGTACCGCACGCTTGCCGGCTCGCAGCGCTTTTTGAACAACATCGTGCGCTTTCCCGGTTGTGGCACTTTCGATGCGCAGGCTTCATTCGTCGTCTTTCAACGCCGCACCCACACGCTCGTCGGCGTGATCCTCTGCTCCCTGGTCCGCCCCGATGTCGGCCATATCACCCAGGTCTGCATTTTGCCCGAATACCGCTCCGCCGGCCTCGGTGAAGCGCTGCTCGCCGCTTCCACTAGGAATTTGCGCGCCCGCGGATTTCACTTCATCTCGCTCACCGTAACCGAAGCGAACAACCGTGCCATCGCGCTGTATAAAAGGATTGGTTTCGAATCTGCTAGAGTGTTCGACGCCTTTGTCTGGGAAGGATGACATTGAAACTCTGGAACTTTGAAACCTTGAAACCATGTTGAGAGCCCTGTTTATCGCCATGTCCGAGAGTCGCTCGCTGCGCTCCATCGCCGAGCGCTCTAGCTTCGGCAAACGCAATTCCGCCCGCTTTGTCGCCGGCATCGGCGTCGCCGACGCAATTCGCGCCGCCGCCGCCATGAATCAAATCGGCGTCAGCGTCTCCATCGACAACCTCGGCGAAAACGTCACCAACGCCGACGAGGCTCGCGCCAGCGCCCAGCTTTATCACCATCTGCTCGATGAGATCGGCGCCAACAAGCTGAACGCCAACATCAGTCTCAAGCTCACCCACATGGGCCTCGACGTTGACGAAACGATGGCCTACGACATCGTTCGCGGCCTGGTTGCAAAAGCCGCCGCCATGACTCCCAAAAATTTCGTCCGCGTCGATATGGAGGGCTCACCCTACACCCAGCGCACCCTCGACTTCGTTCACGAACTCCATCGCCTTCCCGGAAACGCCGGCAATGTTGGAACCGTGATTCAGTCCTATATGCGCCGCGCTGAGGCCGACGTTGAAAACTTGCTCTCCGAGCGCATCCGCATCCGCCTCTGCAAAGGCGCTTATAAAGAGCCGGAACCCATCGCCTTCCAAAAAAAGTCCGAGGTGGATGCCAATTACGTCAAGCTGATGAAAATTCTCCTGACGAGCGCAACGACGAGCGGCATCTATCACGGACTCGCAACTCACGACGAAACCATCATCCGCCAAGCCAAAGCTTTCGCCATCGCGGAGAACATTCCGCGCCACGCCTTCGAGTTTCAAATGCTCTATGGCATCCGCCGCGACCTGCAGCAGAGCCTCGTCAAAGATGGCTGGGGCATGCGCGTCTACATCCCCTTCGGCACCGAGTGGTATCCTTATTTCATGCGCCGCCTAGCCGAACGCCCAGCCAACGTTCTCTTCATCGCAAAGAACATTCTCCGGAAATAAAACCAGTCATATCAATCGCATAGCGATATCGCTCGGGCTTCGTATCAGGGTATCGCTTTAGCGATACCGTAAGTCCTTCGCCTTCAGATGCCTCTTTAGGGGCTGAGCAGAATACGCGACTTTTCAGCAAACTGTCTATGCAGTCATGAGCGCCCACTGGTCCGCTCGGCTCCAGCCCCGCGCTGCAGTGTGTGAGTCAAAACTTGTTTTCAGGGCAACCCAGCGAAATGAAACATCCTCGTCGCAGCCCCGGAGGGGCGAACCAGCTTAGCCCCGCGCTTCAGCGCGGGGTAAGGCGGATGACGATTGAAGTCCCGGAGGGACGATCCGGTTCTCACGCCCACTGTTTAGCCGCCGGGAGAACCATCTCCAATGCCTCCACCGCAATTTTGTGTTGTCACGTGAAGGGGATTGTCAAGCGTTTTCGTTTTATAAAGTGGAAGCCAACTTGGATTGGACTCAGAGCCTGCCCCCTCGGCGATGTGCTTGAGTCCAACTGAGAAACGGGTCCGTGGCTCGCGAAGGTCTAGATCGAGACTCCCGGTTTCCAATCAAATCCTCTGCGTCGTCTCGGGGAAGGGCGGCGCAGAGGTTTTTTTTGCCCTCCCACAAGATGCTACCCCGTTTGCCCCCGCCGCTCGCCCTCATTTATACTTACCGTTTGCCTTTAGCCATCTGATTCAGTCGGGAGCAACCATTTTCAATGCCGAAACGTACATTTCAACCCAACCGGCGCAAGCGCTCGAAGAAGCACGGTTTCCGCACGCGCATGAAGACCAAAAGCGGAGCCAAAGTTCTGTCGCGCCGCCGGGCCAAAGGACGCAAGCGCGTTTCTGTGAAGCCGGGTTTCCGCGAATAATTTCCCAACCACGGGCAGCAAAGGCCGTCATAATTTCTGACTATTGTGCTGGAATGTGAGCAGGTGAGCGCCGACGCTTCGAAGCGGAGTGCAGACGAGCCCGCGCCGAAGGCGCGAGCGACTTTTCCGCGCACCGCCCGCCTGCTCAAGCATTCCGACTTCGACCTCGTGTACCGGCAGGGACGGCGGCATTTTTCCCCGCACATGACCGTCTTCTATCTGCCGCAGGCGGGAACCGCAACGCCGGGAAGCGCATCGCCGCTCAAAGACATGCGAATCGCGCACAAGGAGAAAGGCCCGCGCATCGGATTCACCGTCGGGCGCATGCTCGGCGGTGCGGTCGAGCGCAACCGCATCAAGCGCCGTCTGCGTGAAGCCGTTCGTTTGCGCCTCGGGTTGCTCGTGAACGCGGGCGCAGTGGATGTCGTCATCAATCCGAAGAAGTCGGTGCTGACGCTAGAATTTTCCGTAGTGCTAGAAGAAGTCGGCCGCGCCCTCGAGACCATCGCGAAGCGACTGCCGCACCCGAGCAACGAAAAAAAGAACGAAACGCCAACCGAGACGAAGAGCAAAGCGGCAAACGACCCGGAAAACGAAACGAGAAACGACAAATGAAATCCTTGACTCTCCGCCTGCTGCGGCTTTATAAGCATTGGATTTCGCCGTCGCTTCCACCATCGTGCCGCTATGTGCCGACTTGTTCGGAATACGCCATGGAAGCGGTTGAGACCTACGGCGTCGTCCGCGGCGGATTCATGGCAGCCTGGCGCCTGCTGCGCTGCCATCCTTTTGTAAAAGGCGGATTAGATCCGGTGGTGCATCCCAAAGAGTCCGATGATTTGCGATTTAATGACCCGCGAGTTCACGACGAACGCTGGCATTGGCACGTCAAGCCAACGACCAGCGACTAACGACTGACTTCTAACGAGCGACTGACTTTGGCCGAATTTAACAATCCTCAGCAAGAACCCGGAATGGAGCGCCGGCTCTTAATCGTCTTTGCGCTCACCTTCCTGGTCATCATGCTGTTCCAGCCGCTGCTCAAAAAGTATGGGCCGCAGCCTCCAGCCAAACCCGAAACTTCGCAGGCCGTCCAGCAACCGGCGCAGCTTCCGTCGCCCGCTCCAGCGCAATCCTCTGTGCAGCCTCCGGCTAAAGCTGGCGCCAAGTCATTGACAGCATCGGCTCCCGTGCATGTTCCCTTGATGCAAGCCACCAGCGAATCGGAGACGGTAATCGAAAACGATGTCTACCGCATCGTCTTCACCAATCGCGGCGCACGCGTGAAATCATGGGTGCTCAAGAAGTACACCGACGATAAAGGCGGTCCGCTCGAACTGGTCAACAACACCGCCGCTGAAAAATTCGGTTATCCGCTCACCCTCTGGAGCTACGACGAGTCTCTCCGCAACAAGCTGAACTCCACGCTCTATGTGGTCTCCGCGCAAAATCCCGATCCCCAAAACAAAAGTCCGCAAAACGGACCCAACCCTCCCGACCTAAAGTTTGTCTATTCCGATGGCGACGTATCGGCAGAGAAAACCTTCAGGTTCGATCGCACCACCTACCTCGTCGGAGTCGAAACCCTTGTCGCAGTAAAAGGCGTGCAGGTCTCTGCATTTCCCATGTGGCCCGCGGGTTTTGGCTCCGATATGACCGGGCCGCAATACGCGCTCGGGCAAATCGCTTATCAAAACGACGAGAAAGTTGAGCGCCTCTCATCCAAAAAAGTCAGCGGCGGCGCGACCCTGCCTGGACCCTTCCAGTGGGCGGGAGTTTCCGACCAGTATTTCGCGGCCGTGTTCCTCCCGCAGCATCCGAACGATGCCGCGCTCCTCACCCTGCGCAACGCCATTGAAATTCCGCATAGCGCCTCCGACAAGAACGACCAGCGCATGGATAAAGTCGACGTGTTGGGCGTGGCCGTGGGCGACTTGAGCGGCCCGACCGATGCCCGCCTTTACGTTGGTCCCAAGTCGCTTTCCGATCTCGAAGCGGTGCACGTGCCCGGCATCACCGGCGCCGAGCCCGACCTGCGTGCTGTGGTTGATTTTGGCTGGCTTGGATACATCGCCCGGCCACTCTTTCTGTGGCTCAAGTGGATGTACTACCATATCGTCCCCAACTGGGGCTGGGCCATCCTGCTACAGACGCTGATTATCAATCTGGCTCTGCTCCCGCTGCGCCTGTCGCAGATGAAATCCATGCTGAAGATGCAGCGCGTCGCCCCGCAGATCAAGTCGATTCAGGAAAAGTACAAAAAGTACAGTCTGCGCGATCCGCGCAAAGCGGAAATGAACACTGAAATTTCGGCGCTCTATAAAAAAGAAAGCGTGAATCCGGCGGGTGGCTGTCTTCCGCTGCTGATTCAAATGCCATTTCTCTTCGCCTACTATCGCATGTTGAATGTGGCCATGGACCTCAGGCACGCGCCCTGGCTTTGGGTTCACGATCTCTCCGCGCCCGATCCACTTTACATTTTGCCCATCGCCATCGTGGTCACTATGTTTTTTATGCAGCGCATGACGCCGCAGGCGGGCATGGACCCGACACAACAAAAAATGATGAACCTTATGATGCCGGCCATGATGGGCTACATTAGTTTTAACCTGCCCGCCGGCCTCAGCCTGTATTGGGCCATGGGCCAGCTGATCGGCATCGTGCAGCAAGCGGCGCTCAATCGCAGTTCGCTCGGCCGCGAGATGCGCGAGATGATGGAAAAACGCGCGCGCAAGAAAGAGAAATAGCTTTTGGCCGTTAGCTCTTGGCTCCAAGCTAAGAGCCAACAGCTAAGAGCTAAGAGCTGACTTTATGCCACTCACCGACAAAGTTGCCGCCGCAAAGCAAATCGGAGAATTCCTGCAGGCCGTAATCTCCAACGGCGCTTTCAAACTGAAATACCGCATCACCGTCGATCCTCCCGTCGCCCAAAATCGCGACTGGGAGCATCCGGAAATTCTCGTCGAATTCGCCGGTCCCGATTCCGCCCTGTTGCTCGAGCGCGGCGGCGAATTGCTGCGCTCCTTCGAACTGCTCGCGACCGAGATCCTTCGCTTGCAGGGCAACGAGCATGAAA
>JASHOU010000210.1 GCA_030038475.1 Terriglobales bacterium
CCTGGCCTGCTATAAGTGCGCGCTGGCGGTAATTATCCCATGAGAACAAGGTATACTGAAAAGGCCGTGACGGGGTTAAGATAGGGGATTTTTGTTCCTGAGGCGGCTCCCAAGAGTACTGAGCCGATCCACGATTTCTTTTATAGCTGCGTAGTCTTGAGGATCGTGGTCAATCATGATGTTGAGCGGCTGATCTGTAATGCCTTTTTCTCCCAGTCGATGTATGAAGTCTTGAATCTGCGGCAGATGTCGGCGGCGAAAAGTGTGAACCAGTTTTAACTTGTGAGTCCGCCAGGCTTGGAGCCTTTCGTTCCACTCTTTCTCGGGGATTTGATATTTAATTTTAGGTTCCTCGCCGATCTTGTCGAGCAGCCTTTGCACTCGATCCCGCAGACGGAATGCTATCTGGGAATCGCTTCGTGTTTGTAAATACTGCCACAGACACAAATATGCTCCGCTGAAAAAACAGACGGCTGCCAGTATCCACAAGATAGTCGGATGGGAGGCGAGAATGGCGGTCACAAAACCGAAGGCTGCGCCTATAAGCATCAAGCCAATCCCGAAGCGATTTTCGTAAAGAATATCCATCGCGCACACCTCCGCACTTGACTGCGAAGAATGGGCTGCGCGATACTTTCGACTGAAAGCATTCGCAGCCTTTGTCAACTCGCTCTGCATCCTCGGCCAAGAAGACTCAGAGCGACGAAATCGTATTTACAAAACCTCAGTTTTCGGCGCTTCTGGCGCGGGCTTGCGAGACGCCATCTCACTCACCCGCGCCAAAATCGAAGAGAAAACCAAATTCCCGGAATCGCGGCGGTTATACCGGAACGAGTACTCGTCAAGGTACGACTGCAAATACTTCGCGCTGACCGAGTGGTAGACGCCGCCGATTCCGCGTTTCACTAAACTCCAAAATCCCTCAATCGTATTGGTGTGAACGTCGCCCGCAACGTAGACCTCTTGCGAGTGATTGATGCGCTTGTGCTGGTAGTCCATGCCTTTGAGTTGCGGGATCGCGGTGTATTGCGCGGCTTCGTCGGTGAAGACGGTCGTTTCGGGGAGCACGTATTGTCTGACCAGCATTCCGGCGCTGAGCATCGTGAACTCGTTCCCGACCCGCGCCACGATCCGGCCCTTGCGCTCGACAATGCCATGAACCATCGTTTTCGTCTGGAAGCTGTCGCCGCGCAGCATCCGGCCCGATTCGTTCTTGCGCCGTCCGCCGTGATACATCTCGTCCATCTCGACACCCGATCCGCCCGCGCCGCCTAGCTGAATCTCTTCCGCCATGAGTTTGCGAATCTGCCGGAACATACGCCATGCCGTCTTGTAGGTCACCCCAGTTTCGCGCTGAATCTGCTTCGCCGAAATACCGCACCGGGTACTCCCCATGAGATACATGGCGTGAAACCAGATGCGAAGCGGCGTGCTCGATTTCTCGAAGATCGTTCCGGCGAGCGGGTAGATGTGATTGCCGCACGTTTCGCAGGCATAGGCCGTGCGCCCGCGCACGCGGTAGTGCTTACGTGACTTTAGGCACTTCACGCAGTCGGTTATCCCTTGCGGGAAGCGTTGTTCTTTGATTTGCTCAAGGCAGGCATCGTCGGTCGGGAAATCCTGATCGAACTGCTGGAACGTATATCTCAATTCTTTGGGTATCGTCTGGCGTCGGTTCATAGCCAAAACAGTTTGCCAGATGTTCTCCTTGTTGTCAAGGGATATTTACCCGCGCTGGCTCTGCAACCGGAGTTAGCCAAAGCCCACCAGGGGATGGGCAATGTCCTCCAAACTCAGCACGACGACCAACTCGAGGAAGCGGTGGCGTGTTATGAACGCGCACTTGCGATCAAACCGAACTATGCCGAAGCCCACTACAACCTTGGCTGTGCGCTCCGCGCCCTGGGCAGAACGGATGAAGCGCTGGCGCATTACAGAATGGCGCTGGCCTTCAAACCCGACTACATCGCAGCCGGACTGCGCGAGTCTTTGACCCAACTGCTGAAAGGAGATTTCCGCGCCGGATGGCGCAACTACGAAAGACGCTGGCGCTCGAAAGATCATGGCACGCCGATGCGCTCCTATCCGCAAGCACTCTGGACCGGTGAGAAGCTGGCCTCTGGGCGTCTTCTCATTTGGCGCGAACAGGGGATCGGCGACGAAATCATGTTCGCAGGCCTTGTTCCTGATGTGTTGCGCACCGGCAACCGCTGCATTCTGGAATGCGACGCGCGGCTCAGGCCGCTCTTTGTCCGTTCATTTCCCAGCGTCGAGGTGGTCTCCAGTGACGATGCTCGCGAAAATGATGCACAGGAGAATAACGATCCGCAGACTGGCATGGCAGCCCACCTGCCGAGCGGCAGTTTACCGCGTCTATTCCGCCGCACGGCGGCGTCTTTCGCCGCCACCACGTCGCCTTACCTCAAGCCCGCGCGGTCTGCGGTCGATCGCTTTCGCGCCCGCTACGCAACGGTAGAGAGCCAACGCCTGGTCGGGCTGGCCTGGTATACCAGCAACCACAAGACCGGTCGCCACCGCTCGATTGACCTGTCGTCATTCGCCCCGCTATTCGCGCGGGCCGGCATCCGATGGATCAGCCTGCAATACGGCAGTCACGACGCTCTGCACAGGCAGGCCGTAGCCGCCGGCGCGCCCCTTCTTATCGATCGTTCTGTCGATCAGCTTGCCAACATCGATCTGTTCGCGGCACAGCTCACGGCCATGGATCTGGTGATCACCATCGACAATTCCACCGCGCATCTGGCCGGGGCGCTCGGCATCCCAGCATGGGTACTGCTGCCCTTCGCCTCCGATTGGCGCTGGCTCGAGGCTCGCGAGGATTGCCCCTGGTACCCCACGCTGCGCCTTTTCCGCCAGACCAGGCGCGGCGAGTGGCGATCGGTAGTGGAAAGAGTTGCAAGCACTCTGTGAAGATCGATCCTCAATCCTCTGCAACCAGCACGCCGAAACACAAAAAAGACGCGACGAGCAGCCGCGCCGTGGCTTCTGAGTGGTTGGGTTTTTACTGAGAACTGAGAACGAGAAACTGACAACTGCCCCTACAGCTTCTCAAAAAACTCGCACGCCGAGCATGAAATATAGATTCCGCCGGGTACGCCGCGCTCGCGGTCCTTCATGCGCTTCACGATGCGCGTCTCCTTACTGCACTTGGGACATGCGGTCGATTTCGTCGTGTCCATGACCTTTTTTCGGTCGGCCGTCTTTGCAATCTTTGCCATTTACTTTCTCCTGACAGGAATGTGCCGCCAGCCTGAGAGCCGCGGTTCTACCTGGTAATTGGGGAGTATCGTCTTTGCTGTACCTGAATGGTTCGATACCTGAATGCCGGCATTTTCGAGATCGTCCCGGCAGGATCGACACGCACAGAAGCGGTGCACCGTACTCGCCACTAGAATCTTACACGAATCCCAAGGAGCGCGGCTCTTCGTCCCGCATAAGCGTGGCGCGCCAAGACGAATGCCGTTCAACGAAATTAGCGCGCGCGCACCCGCCACGGCACCATGCGGTTGAGCATCCCGTCTCGCACAATCAGCGTGTGAAACAGAATGGCTGAAAAATGCGCGATGAAAGTCAGGAACAGCAGATAGGCAAGAAACGTGTGAGCCTTCCGCAAAAACGCATACAGCATCACGCTGTGCGGAAGGATGGGAAAAAGATGCAGCGATCCGAACATGACAATCGGATATCGCGCAGCGGATAACATTGCCCAGCCGACGAGCGGCTGCACAAACAGCAGCGTATACAACAGAACTTCTGAAGCGTGCGCAGCCAGTCGCTCCTGCGGCGACATGGTGGCAGGAAACGGCGGCAAAGTGCTCCGGAGCCGGTTCACGAACCGGATCACCACCAGAATCAGGATCAGAATCCCCAACGGGCGATGGATGGATACAAGGCTGTGATAGCCGCCCAACGACGCGACCATCGCAACGCCGATGCCGAGGATAGTCAATACAGCCGCGGCCATCAGCCAGTGCAGGAATCGCATGGACGCATTGAATTGCTGCCGGTCAGTCGTTGTGCTGGCGCTCATTTTCGCACCTCTGCAGGGGTGATTTCGCTCGGTTCTTTCGTTTCCCCTGCGCGTCGCGTAAACGATTGCGAGTAAACCGCCGACCGCGCGCTCAGCAAGGGATCGTTGGACGGCGCCATGCCGGCCGGCAAAACCAGCGGATCGAAATTGATGTCGCGCGCAGGACTGGTTTTCTCGCTTTCCACAGAATCGAGCGTTAGCGTTCCCACGTCCACCTGCTCCCGCCCTTCTGGCCACGGGATCGTAGCATCGTCAGTCGGATCACCGGGCTGTGCGACCGTCATGATCAAGCGCCATTGCAACGGGTGCTGCCGGATGCTCGCGATCAGCCCATCGAAGAGGAAATTCTTGTTGAGATTCTTGTCGACGCTCGCCCCGCTCCCGGCCTCATACGGCTGCACGGGCGCGAGCGCCCAGCGCACGTAGATGGATGCGCCGTCGGCGTTGACGAATCGGAACGCATTCAGACCGTAGTAGGCGCTGTTGTCGAAACCGGACGACGGCGCACCGCTTTTGATGATTCCGATCGCCCGCGCGGTCTCAGGGTGGCTGGCGATAAACGCCACGCCTTTCGCCGGATCGGGTTGATGCGTATTGGGGTCGGGTTGCGATGCCACCAGGTTGTCATAAAAGGCCTGCGGATCCTTGAACGGGAATACCGGAAGATTGATCATTGCGGTCCGCCACTCCTCGCCATCGGGCAGAGAAAACTGAAGCCCCAAGCCGCGGACGTTGCCCAGTTCGTCGCTGGCGTGGGGATCGCCGCCGCCCAGAGAAAAGCGGCCGATCACTGGCACGCGGCCGCTCTGGAACACGACAGCCTTCGAAAGGCGCACCCCCTGCCCATTGCTATCGAAAAATCCTCGAACGCCTACGCCTTTCGCGTGATTACGACGGAAACCCGAGTGGATGCCGTTCACCCGCTCAAACTCATCGACGAACCGCACAGGCGTCAGTTTCCGCGGGCTGAACCACCCGCCCAGATAAAGAAACGCTCCCACAACAGCTAGAAGCAGAACGCCAATACCCGCCAATCGGGCGAGCACGTTCCCTGCGGTAAGCGGCGCTGGATGCTTTTCCATCGGTCCGGTTTCGCCCAACGGCTCTACGCTGCTGTGTATAGTTTTTGCGTCCCGGTTGGCTAACGGAGCCATCGCGTCCTCCTTCCCTTTGGTCCGGAGATAACACTATCGATGCAAGAGCAAGAAAAACGGACGCCCTTTTTGTGTGCCGCGTCGTAATCGGCTGGCACCATCCCTTCGATCCCATAGTTTCCGCTTTTTTCGAAATGCAGCGCTACGGAGCACTCACCGCGGCCTTGACGTTCGCCTTGTGACTCTTGCTGCCATAAGTGCCAGTGATGGTGATTGAGCCCCAATGGTCTTTCGTGCCGCTAAGTCGCGATCTTCTGATTCAAATCCTTATGTCCCTACTCCAACGCTGGAGGCGCTTGCCACGGTCCACGCTCTTTTTCAAGCTTTGCCGCGATGGCGAGCACCACTTCTTCTTCCCACGGACGACCGACGATCTGCACGCCAATCGGCAATCCCTCGTCTGAGTGGCCAAGGGGAACAACCGCGGCGGGAAATCCCAGAAGATTAAACCACTCGCAATAACTCCACGCATCGAGATACTTCACCGTCTTGCCCTCGATCCGCCACTCGCGTTCGCCGTGATGAAAAGCGGGAATCGAGGCGGTTGGGCAAATCAGCACCGGATACTCACGCATCTGCACCAGAAATCTCTCGCGCACCGCATCGCGCCCCAGCCACGCGGCCAGCAGCGACTCGCCCGTGTGCGCAGGCGCGGCAGATGTCCATCCCCGGAACTCGCGTAAAATCGGACTCAGCTCGGATTCATGTCCGCGCAACATCGGTCCGAGAATCATCCCACCCGCAATCCCAAAAAATTCCCACCACAATCGCCGCGCTTCTTCGAGCTCATCGGGCAAGCAGTGCTCAACCCTTAAACCGGCGCCTGTTAACAGCCGCTGTGCGCGATCCACTGCTGCCCGCGTCTCTCGCGTGACCGGCGTTCGACCATCGTCCTTGAAGAATCCGATCCGAACATTGCTGATCTCCTTTTCATCAAGCTCGCGCACTGCAACCGGCGCCGCGCACGGATCGCCATCATCCGAACCCGCCATCGCTTCGTACAGTGTTCGCACATCTTCTATAGTGCGTGCCATCGGCCCAACCACCCCGAGCAGCGCGAAAGGCCCACCGCCTTTCGGAAAGTGGCCGGTCGAGGGAATGCGTCCGGGCGTCAGCTTCAATCCGCAGATGCCGCAAAAATGCGCCGGAACCCGAATCGAACCGCCGCCGTCGCTGCCCACTCCGCCGGCCGAAAGTCCCGCGGCGATGGCCGCGGCTTCTCCACCACTCGATCCGCCCGCCGTGCGGGTCAGATCCCAGGGATTATTAGTGCGTCCATAAAGAAGGTTGTCGGTTTCCCACGCCATCAGAAATTCGGGCGCATTGGTGACGCCAAGAATCACGGCTCCCGCCGCCCGCAGACGCGCCACCAGCGGAGCGTCAGTTTGCGCGACATATCCAGCACGCAGGCGCGAACCGGTTTCGCAGCGATGCCCGGCCACATCGATCGAAGACTTGATGGAAAGCGGCACGCCATGCAGCGGCCCAAGTCTGTCGCCCCGCAATACCGCCTGCTCTGCGTGGCGCGCCTGCGCAAGCACAGCTTCCGGTTGATAGTCGACAAACGCGTTCAGTTTGGGATTGAGCCGCTCGATGCGATCAAGGTGGGCGCGTGCAACCTCCACCGGCGAAACCGCTTTGCTGCGGATTAGCGCCGCGATTCCCTGCGCAGAAGGGAGTGGGTTTGACTTCATGAATCGAACTTTGAGCAACAAAATTCAGGATATCAGCGAAGAAGCTTCCGCACCCTTCGTCAGACTTCGTAGTCCAAGACACGCAGGCGGACCGTATCAGCGTAAAAAGCGTAAACGTCTCGTAACGGGAGTTGTCGAAAGCGTAGTAGTTCCTACCTTTATCCAGATTGTTTCTCTGTTTGTGGTTTTGCAGGGCTCTCTAATGCCGGGCCTCGCCGCTTGCCGGAGATAACCTCGGCATTTGGGCAAAAGCGCGCATGTCGTGCGCAGGTACGATAATCAGCTCGGGCAGGCGTTCTTTGAGCGCAATTAGCCTTAGCATGTTTTGACGGTTGCCTTCCGCATCCTCATCGGCGCCACTTCTGCGAACCAACCAGGAGCGCTCCTCGCGCTGCGTGATTCCTTCCAGTTGATATACCAGATCGCCAACAAACGCGTAACGCGTTCCGCCGGACAGCGTGACAAAGATAATCACGCTGCCGGGCGTGTGGCCGGAAGCGGGCACCACTACGACCGAGCCATCGCCATAGACGTCATGGCTGGCGGGAAATCCGAGGTACGGGCCTGCTTCAAACGCATACTCCTCATAGCGAATACCCGTGAAGAGTTTGCAAATATCCATGCGGCCGCTTTTCCTGATGAACTCGCGCTCCGGCGGTGTTACCCACACTGGAACGCCTGGAAAGTCGGGCAGGCCGCTGACGTGGTCCCAATGCGAATGCGTCAGAAGAATCGCATGTAGCGACGTCGGATCGTAGCCCGCAGCCTTTAGCTGGTCCGCGGCGGGCTGCCACAAACTATAGAATGTGATGGTACGGAAGAGGAGAGGTAAAGTTCGGAACTGCTCATCAATGTGCCGGCCAAACCCGGTATCGATGAGCAGGTCGCCCTTCGGGTGCTTCACCAACGTGCCGGCCATCGAAAATTCGCGCCGCTCGAAGAACGAGCCCCCGCGATAGCCAAAGGCTGCGTTTCGATGGTTCACCCCGGTCACCACCGCGAAGACGGCCAACTCCTGCGGCGGATTGGCTGTGGGCAGCGGCCCCGCGTAAGGTCGCGGCATCCTTAAAGGTGACGCCAAGAAAGTTCGCACGAACAGTGCGAGCGGTACAAGAACCGCCGCCACAACCGCGACAAGGATGCTCTTGCTTTTCATTGGTTAGTCCCGCCATGGTCTTACATGCGTGAACGATTGATGCCGCAAGAGTGATCGTCCGCCATCTTTGGCTTCAGAATGCGTGCAGCGGGTTCGAATGCATGATCTTTATAAGTTCCTCTGCGCCTTCCAAGTCGGGATTGATCATCCGTGGAGGTTCCGCGAATACATACTTTGCGTTTCGGTCAAGCTCTCCCGGACCAATCGAGGCTGCACTCACAAAAAAATTTCCCTCCTGCAGGGACTTCCATTGCCTGTGAGTGAAGATCATGATGGAAATGTCTTCGTATTGGTCAGACTCACTCGACCGGGGATTGACAATTCTGATTGCAGGGCCGCGCTCAACTGTTTCCTCGCCACGGTCAGTGTCGGCCTCGCCGCTCCACGTTTCCTCGACAGTCCTGCAATTTTTCCATGTGGCAGGCAGCGAGAACATGAAACCATACTTTGAGTTCTTATATACGAATGACTTCGACTTATTATGCGCAGGCGCTGAGGCTTCCTGTCGCGTCTGAGAAAAGCATTGAGAGGGAATCAGCTCAACCATTCCAAAAAGACAAATTGCTGCGAAGATTCTCATGACGGCGTGAACAGCGACATTACACCAGTGGAGATTGTAGAGCGTCAACCCTCCAGCGAAGAAGCCTCCGCCGGAGGTACTTCGTCAGAATTCATAGTTCAGGGGCACGCAGGGGGACCGCACCAATGAGCGCTATCGCTCATCACAGAAACCATCGAGACAATCGTGGCAGTCAAAACCACCGGATTTTGCTCCCGTTGTAACCGACGGTCAAGATGAAAGTTCTTGCACATGGCTTGATCTCTGAGGATATTGCGCGATGAAATGGGCAAATTAACGAAAGCCGCAAATTTGGCGGCATATCCGGATGGTTGTCGGCGGTAAACCTCATTACACTCGTCGATGGTCCTCACACGCAGACCTCCGAAAGTCTTGTTGGTCGATACTGGCACGAACGACTGTCTCGTAGATAAACTTCCTTAGACGAATTCTTTCATCGCAGGAGCTGCATTCATGAAGCACATCCATAAGGTTGCGGTGCTCGGCGCTGGCACCATGGGCGCTCGCATCGCAGCGCATTTCGCTAACGCAGGCGTGCCCGCACTGCTGCTCGATATCGTTCCTCCCGACGCCGATGGCCCGGCGCGCAACAAAATCGCGGCCGCTGGGCTCGACGGCGCATGCAAATCGAAGCCCGCCGCATTTTTCGACGCCTCGCTGGCGCGCCTCATCACCGTGGGAAATTTCGACGATGACCTCAAACGCCTCGCCGATGTCGATTGGATCATTGAGGCCGTGGTGGAAAACCTCGAAATCAAGCGCGCGCTTCTGAAAAAGGTGGAAGCGATTCGCAAGCCGGGCACCATCGTCACCACCAACACCAGTGGTCTTCCGGTCGCAAAAATCTCCGAGGGATTCTCCGATGACTTCCGCCGCTCCTGGTTCGGCACGCACTTTTTTAATCCGCCGCGCTATATGCGGCTGCTGGAGCTGATTCCCACGCCCGAGGCAGACCGCGCGCTGATCGACGCCGTGTCGCATTTTTGCGATGCGCA
Source organism: Terriglobales bacterium (assembly GCA_030038475.1). Taxonomy (GTDB): domain Bacteria; phylum Acidobacteriota; class Terriglobia; order Terriglobales; family Acidobacteriaceae; genus Acidiflorens. The sequence continues at coordinate 9,631 of JASHOU010000210.1, forward strand.
ACTGGGCAAGGGGGTCGTGCTGACGAAAGATACTCCCAACTTTATCGCCAACCGCATCGGCACATTTTCCGTGCTCAACGTCATGCGGCTCATGCAGGAAATGGATTTGAGCGTAGAGGAAATCGACGCGCTCACCGGACAAGCCGTGGGCTGGCCGCGCTCGGCCACGTTCCGGACGATCGATCTTGTCGGCCTCGACATTCTCGGCCACGTGGTCGCCAACATGACCGGCGCGAGTAGGGCTCTCTCGCCATCCGCTTTAGACGAACGCAGCGATCTGAAACTTCCAGATTTTTATCGCCAGATGCTCGAGCGCAAGTGGCTCGGCGACAAGACCAAGGGCGGTTTCTACAAGAAGCTTAAGAGCAAAGATGACAAGGAAGACGACCGCCTGGCCCTCGATTGGAAGACGCTCGAATACCATCCGCGGCAAAAGCCCAAATTCGCTCTGCTCGATATGGCGAAAAACATCGAAGAAACGCGCGCCCGCCTGCGCATGCTGCTCGGGCTCGATAGCGGCGCGCCCAAACCCGATAAAGCCTCTACTTTCCTTTGGACGGCGTTGTCCGAGTTGTGGACTTACTCCGCGAATCGCATTCCCGAGATTTCCGATTCCGTCGTGGAGATCGATCAAGCCATGCGCAATGGGTTCGCCTGGGAACTCGGACCCTTTGAGCTCTGGGATGCCGCGGGCGTGGAAGCAACCGTCACGCGCATGAAAAAGGAAAACCGTCCGGTCGCGTCGAACGTCGAGAAGTTGCTCGCCTCAGGCAATAAATCCTGGTACGCGGACGACCCCAAAACGCCATCCGGCCGCAGGTATTGGGATCTGGCAACCGGCAATTGGCAGCCAGTCGCAGTTCCCGAAGGCGTCTGGTCGGTCGAAGTCGCAATCAAAACCAAGTCGAACGCGGTGGTCAAAAAGAATGCCGGAGCATCGCTGGTCGATCTCGGCGACGGCGTCGGCTGCATTCAGTTCCACTCCAAGATGAACGCGCTCGGCGCTGACATTATTTCGCTGATCTCGCAAACCCTGAAGTCGGGCGGCCCGGGAGATAACTTCGACGCCTTCGTCATCACCAACGACGCGCAGAATTTTTCCGTGGGTGCAAACCTCATGCTGCTGCTCATGTCGATTCAAGAAGAAGAATGGGATGACGTCGATCTCGCCATCCGGCAATTTCAGGGCATGACCCAAGCCATCAAATTTTCGCCCAAGCCGGTCGTAGCCGCGCCTTTCGGACTCACGCTCGGCGGCGGATGCGAAATTTCTCTTCACGCAGCCGCTCGCCAACCGCACGCCGAACTCTATATGGGACTGGTCGAAGTCGGCGTCGGTCTGCTTCCCGGCGGTGGCGGATGCAAGGAAATGGTGTTGCGCGCCGTGGATAGCGCAGCCTCGATTCGTCCCGATAGCCGCGGAGAATCGGTCGAGCTGATGGAGGCGATGAAAAAAGCTTTCGAAACCGTCGCGATGGCAAAGGTCTCGACCTCGGCCAACGAAGCCCGCGGACTAGGTTTCCTTTCCGCTTCCGATCGCATCACCATGAACCGCGACCGCGTCCTCACTGACGCGAAAGCTCGCGCACTCGAGCTCGCGCGTGCCGGCTACGAGCCTCCAACCATGCGAACCGACATTCCCGCCCCCGGCGAAAACATTCTCGCCGCCCTGAAAATGGGTGTCCATCTGATGCGCCAGGGCGAGTACATCACTGACCACGAGAAGAAGCTGGGCACGAAGATTGCTGAAGTATTGTGCGGCGGAAATGTCACGCCCAGCACGCCCATCAGCGAGCAATATCTGCTTGACCTGGAGCGCGAGGCCTTCAAGTCTCTCTGCGGCGAGAAAAAAACGCAGGAGAGAATTCAGTTCACGTTAAAGACGGGAAAAACACTCAGAAACTAGGAATTGAGGATTCGTCTGTGGACACTGTTCGCGTCGATATTTCCTATCGCCCGCTCCGAATTGGCTGGGCGATCCGGACCGGCGACATGGACGCCTTCCGCGCCGCCGCACGGGTTTCATTTGCGCTTTGGGGCGGTCGCTTTAACCCAATCATCGCCGTTGACCGGCAAGAGGAAGCAGCAAGGCTGATCGATGCTTTCCGCGTTGATATGATTCTTCCGGTCGGAGACTCTGAGGAAGTGAAGGCATTTCCCAAGAGATTCCCGTACCTCATAAACCCGTTCTACCGCGATAACGTGTTCGTCGGCGACGGCGAGGACGGCGCGCGCTCCCACGTGCTCGACATACATAACGCGCTATCGCATCTGCACGATAAGCCTGAGTGGAAGACCGTGAAGGATAGGGGCCTCCGCCTTTACACTTGGGCCCCCGATGATCCTTTGGCGAATATTTTCCTGTTGCATTTCGGGGAGTACCCGAGCCCGGATGAGATTCACATCGAATACCGCGACTTTTTGAAAAATGGCGGCGAGGCCAAGGAGATAGCAATCGACTCCGCATCGAAACTTGAGGCCGATATTTTTGAGCACCCGAGCATTTCCTTTGTGTCGCGCTACGGTATCGAGCGCAACTACCGCGTGCATGGGGGATGGGATACTCCGGGGTTCTATTCTGGCGATGCCAGTAATTTCGACGACTTGGTGTGCTGCTGGAATCTTAGGGCGGCGGATATCCCCTTGCTATTCGTGGACGTCAAGCATCTGGATCGATATGGCGATACGATCGGCTCCTGGGCCAAAATGATGCGCCACAACCTCTCTCACCGACGCCTCGAATTCGAGCGAACGGTCGCCGTCTGGGTTCGGGAAGAGGCTATGGACATTAACAACATGGCGAAGGCGATGGCCGACGTGACAAAACCATTCGGAGGGCAGGCATCGATGGTTTGCCCTGTTCGAGAAGGTACCTGGAATGGACTGAATGTTCGGCCACCTACGATGTCCCTCGGGGAGGGTTCGACACTGGGCGTTACTGGCAATGAATCGGGAAGGCCAAAAATATCGTTTTCGCTCGACGATAAGCCTTTCAGCGACGACCTGTTTTTCCATACGCAATTTCTGGTCGCGTCCTTGTCTTTTATCGGCGGCTTGTATGGCGACGAACAGCACATGCTTGTCCCACCCTTCATCCCCGAACTGAACGAGTTTTACTCCCGCTCGATACATTTCGAGTACAGCAAACTGCGCAGCGAACCCGAACAGATTGGGCTGGTGATTGACGCATGCGATAAAACAAGTTTCATTTACGCGCTGCCGGTGGCTGATCTCATCGAGCGAATATTTGATCTAGCGGGATTTTCCGTAAAACCAAGTGTTGGCGGTCTTATTGCACGGCAGCTCATAGCCCAGCTGGGCGGCCTCGATGGGGCAAGGGCGTTCAAGATTCCAGGCGTGCGGCGGTTACTGAAAACGCATGGGCCCAGGGCAGCGTTCACCAAGAAAAGCGCCATGGAGATGATAGGAAGCAAGGATCCCGAAAATCCAACGGCGTCCTTCAAGGACTATGAAAATCTTTATGGCGGACATCATCCCTTTGGCACTCGACTCGAACCGGGGGCGGTCTTCACCTATCTAGTCGAGAAGGGATTGTTCCGCATGGGCGCGGAACTAACCTGTCCTCATTGCCGGATGAGCAGTTGGATCCCGCTGGATGTGCTGAAACAGCGGGTGGTATGCGAACTGTGCGGGGGTGAATTCGACGCGACACGGCAGCTTGTCAACGGCGAGTGGCACTATCGCCGCTCCGGCGTGCTCGGCACGGAAAGGAATGCGCAAGGCGCGATTCCGGTGGCACTAACGCTTCAACAACTCAGCGTCAACCTAGGTGGATCCTGGGACCGTGGCATGTATTCTTCGTCGCTCGACCTGGGCCCCAAACAAGGGACGGCACTGCCAAAATGCGAAATCGACTTCGCATGGCTAATTCCGCAACACTATCCGGAAAAAACCGTAGTCATCATCGGCGAATGCAAAGACCGCGGCAAGGGCGATCACGGCGACGACAAAGGCACGATTAATGCCGCGGACATCGACCATCTGAGAAGTGTCGCCGACGCACTCCCGCGCAAGCGCTTCGAGACCTTTATAGTGCTGGCAAAGTTGTGCCCGTTTACCGCAGAGGAGATTGCGCTCGCCAAAACGCTCAACGGGCCACATCGAAGGCGTGCGATTCTTCTCACGGCCCGGGAACTGGAGCCGTACCACTTTTGGGATCGAACAAAGCTGGAATTCAAGGGCCTCAAGGAATATGCAAGCCGGCCCGAAGACCTGGCGAGCAACACCGCGCTTATATACTTCGCGGAATAGCGAAAAGATCCGGCCCGAGGCGACCACACATCCCCAGAGGCGTAAGAGCCCCGCCAATCAATCTACTCTGACAGCGCCCGGTCCAGCGAAAACTTGCCCGCTCCGCGCAATAGCAGCACTGCCGCCGCCGAAATCGCCAGCAGATGATATTCGAATCCCTCGCCCTTCTGCGTGCCCATCCAGTTCATGAAGAATCCGTTCGGCAGATGAACCATGAAAATCGCGCCGATCATCTCCACCCCGATTCCCAGAGCGGCGATCCTGGTCAGCAATCCCACAATCAGTCCCAGTCCGCCAAAGAATTCGGTGCAGATGACCAAAAACGCCACGGGAGCCGGCATTCCCATGTGCTCAAAGAATCCCATGGTGCCGTGAAAACCGAAACCTCCGAACCAGCCCAGCATCTTTTGTGCCCCATGCGCGAAGTACACCACCCCCAGGACCACGCGCAAAGTAGTCAAAGCCACGTCGTTGCTTGTGCTCATCAGCCGCTTCATCGTCTTTTCCTCCTGGCGGAATCCGGGCATCTCGTGATCGTCCGCCGAATGGTCGTTATAACGACTATTTTACTTTCGATTCGCTCCCGCATTATAAGGATTCACTTTTACCGGGGCCACGCGATCCTGATCTCGCCGGGAAACTTCACCTCCCAGATTGCGGCGTATAATTTTGGAGACGAAATTCCACGAGGATGGTACTTACCAAAATGTCCGCAGACAATGGTGGAAACGGCACGAACCGTAATGGTAAGGATGCGGTCCTGAAACCGCGCGCAGATTGGCTGGCTAGGCGAAGAGCCGAAAACAGCGACGGCAACTTCTCTCAGATGCACTTCGCGCGCCGCGGCGCGGTCACCGAAGAAATGTTCTACGTGGCCGAGCGCGAAAAACTTGCGCCTGAATTCATCCGCGATGAAGTCGCGCGCGGCCGCATGATCATCCCGGCCAACATCAACCATCCCGAACTCGAACCGATGGCCATCGGGGTAGGGTCGCTGTGCAAGATCAACGCCAACATCGGCAACTCGGCCGTCACTTCGAACGTTGACGAGGAACTCAAGAAACTGCACACCGCCGTTCACTACGGAGCCGACACGGTGATGGACCTTTCGACTGGCGGCAGTATTCATGACATACGCGAAGCGATCCTTCGGCATTCGCCGGTGCCGATCGGAACCGTGCCGATTTACGAAGCCATCTCGCGGGTCAAACGCGTCGAAGATCTCACCGCGAACGTAATGCTCGAAGTGATCGAAGAGCAAGCGCAACAGGGCGTCGATTACATGACCATCCATGCCGGCGTGCTCATTCAGTATGTGCCCATGGTTGCGAAGCGAATCACTGGCATCGTCAGCCGTGGCGGCGCGATTCTCGCGCAATGGATGACACACCACCACAAGCAAAATTTTCTTTACGAATGCTTCGAAGACATCTGCAGGATTTTCGCAAAGTACGATGTCAGCTTCTCGCTTGGAGATGGCCTGCGTCCCGGCTGCCTGGCCGATGCCAGCGATGAAGCTCAGTTTGCGGAACTGAAAACCCTGGGCGAACTAACTCGCATCGCCTGGAAGCGCGATGTGCAGGTGATGATCGAAGGCCCCGGCCACATTCCCATGCACCAGATCAAGGAGCAGGTGGAAAAAGAAAACGCCTGGTGCGACGAAGCTCCTTTTTATACGCTGGGGCCGCTGGTCACCGACATCGCTCCCGGCTACGACCACATCACCTCCGCCATTGGAGCGGCCATGATCGGCTGGTACGGCGCGTCGATGCTCTGCTATGTAACTCCGAAGGAGCACCTCGGCCTGCCCAACGAAAAAGACGTAAAAGACGGAATCATCGCTTACAAGATCGCCGCACACGCCGCCGACGTTGCCCGCCAGCGTCCTGGGGCGCGCGACCGCGACGATGCGCTCAGCTACGCCCGCTATAAGTTCGATTGGGAGAAGCAGTTCGAGCTTTCGCTCGATCCCGAGACGGCGCGCTCCATGCACGACGAGACGCTGCCCGAGGAGGGGTATAAGACGGCGGCTTTCTGCTCTATGTGCGGACCTAAGTTCTGCTCCATGAACTACTCCAGCAAGGTGGATGAGTATAACAAGCAGGTGCACGGCTTGGATAAGAAGGATTATTCGGAGTTAGTGGAGAAGCTGGTCACGATCAAGTAATTTGGCAACCACCTCTATTTTTCACGGCCATGGAGATATGGGAGAAAGATAGACACCTCATTTCTCGCCACTTAATGATATATGTACAAAATGTTTCACGTGAAACAATTTTGCAGTTTGTTCGCTAGTGTAAGTATGGCAGTGTACGTACATTACGGTTATTATTAATAATTTGCCTATTCGTGTGGCGGAGACGTAAGTCACTGAGTTACTGAGAGATTTGGTTTGGATTCAACCGAACCCTGCTTCCTCCGAGCGGCCCCAATCATTGGGTTAGAATATGTGAGTGAGGCGCCTGAAAGATAACACGATCCACATAGATGCCTACGATCCCTGCTTTTGTGGGAGCGACAGGAAGGTCAAGTTCTGCCGTCCAATGGGGTCGCGAAGGGAGATCCTGCGGCCACTCCCATCAAACTGCAAACCTCACGGGCCTCCCACGGGATTCGCTAATCCAAGATGTTATGCACGAAAGTTGCGTGATTGTAGCGATGAAATGAGTGGCGAGCACCTGTTCAGCGAGGTCACGCTGAACCTTGTTGCGGGGCCGGACGGGAAAATAGCCAGAATCGGGTACCCTTGGCAAGAGGAGGGGGAGGTCCAGACTCTTACTCCTCAAACGTGCAAGGCGAAGGTGCTCTGCAAGAGGCATAATAATGCGCTGTCGCTTGTCGACGACGTGGCAGGCCGGTTCTTGAAGGCAATTGTAAACACTCCCGAGTTCCTTCGAACGATCTCCGAGTCCTGATTCTCAGCGGAGAGGACCTCGAACGCTGGATTCTAAAGACTCTCTGCACTCACATAGTAGTCGTTCGTAAGTTCGGAAGTAATTGGGAGCCCCCACTTCAATGGCTGGAAATTCTTTGGGGAATGCAGCCTATGCCATCGGCGTGCGGTTTGTACTTCAACCATGAGGTTGGGAAGTCTGCGTCCGATGGGCTACAGCTGGGTCTCCGGGTATTGACCAGTCCCGGCTTCGAGGGATCGTCAGGCGCGATCGTTCAGCTCTGCGGGTATCAGTTCGCACTGGCAATGGTTGCGCCGCGGCGAATCAGTATTTCGTGGTCGCCCAATATATAACAGGGGCATACTGGCAGGCGCCCTAGTTTGCACCGCGCTTCTGGGCGCCGCTTCTGGCCGCTTCGTCGGGCCGCACCCGTCATTGACGATGAGAACGGGGGAATCCCCCCGTGCAGACCAATCGAAGGTAACGTGGCAGGCGAAACGAATCGGAATAGAATGAGCTTTTCTCGGCAAATTAAGTCAGGAGATTCGGGATTCGATGCAGCACCGGGAACTGCTGGAGGAATTTGAGGCATATGCCGTCTCGGCTAACGGGGCGAGGGCGTTGATGCAGCACATTGCCGATCGCCTGCATGAGGCGATGGCGCGCTACAACTGGGTGGGCTTTTATCTGATGGAGACGCCCGGCTTTCAGGCATTGGTGCTCGGACCACACGCGGGAAGTTTCAACCCCACGTTGAGCATTCCACTCGACAAGGGATTGTGCGGGGCGGCGGCCAGTTCGGGGAAAACCGTGGCCGTCAACAATGTTGCGAAGGATCCTCGCTATATTGGCTCGGACATGGTGAAGTCGAATCTGGTGGCGCCGATCTTTTCCAGGAAAAGCACTGCCGGTAAAGATGCGGCCAGGAAAGATGCCGGCAAAAAGAGAGTTGTGGCAGAGTTATGCATCGAGAGTTACTTTGCCGATACCTTTGATGCAGCCGAGCAGAAATTTCTTGAATCGTGCGCCGAGTTAGTGGGCAGGTATATGGAAGCGGAGCCAGCGGCGGAAGGAGCGGCAGCCTCGCACTAATTCGTGGCGGGGCGGTGGTTGCGCTGCGGATCATGCTTCTGCGGATATATCGAAACGCCCATTCCTCTCGAGACGCCCGTTCCTCTATTGTGTGAGAATGACTAGCCTCGGAAGTCCGCCGCGCCGTTCCAGACTAACTGCACGGCGATTGCAAGAATCAGGAATCCGAAGATGCGGTTGATCGCGCCCATGGCGCCGGGTCCAAGGCGCTTGACGAACGGGCCTCCGAGGACCAGCAAGAGATAAACGATCAGGCCGAGCGCGATAATTCCTATCACCATGCCGATGTACGAAACTAAGCCATCGGCTTCCGCTGCGAGTCCCATGATGACGCCGATTGACCCCGGACCCGAAAGCATGGGCATGGCCATCGGGGTGAGCGAAATATCTTCTTTGGTCAGAGCCTCACTTCGCTCTTCCATGGTTACGCGATGCGAGCCCGTGACCATGCCCCACGCCGTATTGGCCACGATCAACCCGCCCGCAATTTTCAATACCGACAGCGAAATGCCAAAAAAGTTGAGGACGAACCGGCCGAAGAGCATAAAGACGACCAAAATGGCGACCACGTAAAGGGCGGTCTTCAAGCCAGCCTGATGACGTTCTTGCGGCGAATAGTCGCTGGTAAGGCTGAAGAACAGAGGAATGCCGCCCAGCGGGTTGACGATCGGAAACAGTGCGAGGAATGTCTCCGTTGCGGAAGTGGGCAGGCTGTGCAACAGATGCTGGATGGCAAGGTTCGCGTTCATCGTTTCGTCTATGTATGCCCGGGTCTTGCGCCCTGGGAATTCGAGTATACGCGCGCGGTGACATGCCTTGATGAAATGCACGTCAGGAATGCACGTCCCGCGCGTCGCGCGATTTAGCGATATTGCTCCAGTAACTGGGCGGCGCGGTTCAAAGCGGCCGCCAGGGCTGCGATTTGTTGTTCAGTGCGATCGAGGTCTCCGCGACCCATCGCCTCGTTCACTCCCGGAATTACAACGGCAGCATAGCCTGTGTATTGCCCGGGCGCGTAAATGGCGTGGCGAAACCAGGGACGATTGGGCAGACCCTCAGGGAGCAGGAGCGCGCGCTCGGTTTGGCGAAGAGTGACGTTGATACGATCGGGATCGGCGGGCATTTTGCGCTGCTTTTGCAGCATTTTCGCGCCCGCTTCCTCAAGGCGATGCGCGGCGGCGAAGGCCGCGGAAAAGTCTGGCGACTTGTCGGCGAAGCGGTCTTTACTGTAGCTGCGCGCAGCGTCGAGGTAAACGAGAATCTCCCTGCCGTAGTTTTCGTAGTCGTAGGGCAGGACGTCGGCGCTCGACATGCGCACCAGTTCGAGCCCGTACACGCGGGCCATTTCCTGTTCATAGTGGAAATCGGGATCGCCGAATTTTTTGAACCAGGTAAAGTCGTCGAAGGTGGAGTGATAGACACCGTATTCGCCGCTCGAACTGATATCCGTGGACGGAACACCGAGGTGCTGGAGGAAAACCGTGTAATCGGAGCCGCTGCCGAGGTCGCCTACGGGGACGTCATTCTGTGCGGCGTTCGGCGGCGCGCGGAAGCTGGCGGTCTCCTGCGGATGGCCGTTCGCGGCGTTCGGTTCGCTGGCCTTTTTCCATGCGTCGTAGACGGTTCCACCTTGCGGCGACGGCACGGCTTTCGCGATCTCGCGGATAAAGTCTTTCAGACTGGGCACGCCGGAGGCTCCAAACCTTTTGCCGGAGACGGCGACATCCATATTGAAGTACGCGGCTGCGTTGGCGAGATCGTGCGCATGATCTTCGCCCCATTCGGTAGAGCCGATCAGGCCTTCTTCTTCGGCGTCCCAGCTGCCGATCACAATTGTGCGCTTGGGCTTCCAACCCGATTTCAGCAGCTCACCGAGACCGTGCACCGACTCGAGCATGGCGGCGGTGCCGCTGTTGGGGTCGACGGCTCCATAGACCCAGGCATCGCGATGGTTGCCCGCAACTACCCAGACATCGGGCGATGAGGCGCCGCGAATTTTCCCGATCACATCCCAGATGATGCGGAACTGGTAATCCTGCTTGAGGCGCATCTGCACTTTGGAGGGACCGGGACCGACGTGGTAAGTGAAGGGCAGCGCTCCCTGCCATTCGCGCGGCGATTGCGGACCGCCGAGATGTTCGAGGATAGGCGCTGCATCGGCGTAGGAAAGCGGCGTGACGGGGATTTTCGGCAGTTGTTCGGACTCAGCCGGCGAGATGCGCTTGGAATCGGGCAGATCGGGAGTGGATGCGATGTCCGGTGTGGTGGGATCGCCAGGAAACTGGAACATGTATCCGATCGATCCACGTTGCACGGCGCTCGCGGGGCGCCAGGGACCTTTGGGATAGGGATCGCCGCGGTAGTAACCATCGTCTTTGGGGTCGGAGTAAATAATGACTCCGGCGGCGCCGCGCTCCTGGGCGACGAATGCTTTGACGCCGCGAAAATTTTCTCCGTAACGGACGATGACGATCTTGCCGCGCACATCGATGTTCATTAGTTTCAGCTTGTCAAAGTCGGCGGGCGAGCCGTAGTTGGCGTAGACGACTTCGGCTTCGGCATCGCCAGACGGAGACATGCCGTTGTAAGGCGTGACCACGCGCGGATCGTCGTCAAAGGGATCGCCATCGACGTGCTCTCGCCGCGGGCCGTGCATCTCGACTCCCGGGGGCGCGGTCATGTCGATGTGGATATCGGACGGATAGTTGAACCACGCTTTGTATTCGACGATCTCGGTGTCGAGTCCAGCCTCGCGGAATTTCTGAGCCACGTAATCGGCGGTCGCTTTGTCCTCGGGAGAAGCGGCGATGTGCGGGGCCTGCGTCAAGATGCGCAAATGCTCCTCGGCCAGGCTGGGGTCGGGAACGGCCAGGAACTTTTCTTCGACTGCTCGTTCGGCGGCGGCGTCGCGAAATCCGGCGATGGACCAGTTGTCGGGTTGGTTTTTATTTTTGTCCTTATCTTTGTCTTTATCCTTGGCGGCAGCGTTGAATGCCGGGTTTAAACCCACGAGCAAAAAAAACAAAACTGCACCCGAGAAGAATTTCATGAGGCTCCTTGCAGAAATTGCCCTTTCCTAGAGATGTCCGATTGCGAACTGTCTGGCATGGCATTTTGCCGAGTGCCATAAGCCCTGACGTAAAACTTCGCACAAATTAAAGCCAAGTTAAAGATTGTACCGTGCGGGGCGGGTTATCGTTCGAAGGCGTTACACTTGAGAGCGATGACCAGGTCGCCAACGGCCCGTTTTTCCGATCGGGTGCAGAATTACGTTCTTTATCGCCCCGGATATCCGGCGGAGGTTCTCGATCTGCTGCGCGACGAATGCGGACTGCGGCCAGATCACATCGTCGCCGATATTGCCTCGGGTACGGGGCTATTTTCGCGGCTGCTTTTGGAGAACGAAAATTTCGTATTCGCCGTCGAACCCAATCGGGAGATGCGGGAGATGGGCATAGGTCAGCTGCAGGGTAATAAACGGCTGGAGTGGATTGACGGCACCGCCGAGGAGACGACGCTGCGCTCCGGCTCCGTCGATTTCGTTACCGCCGCGCAGGCCGCGCATTGGTTTGACCTGCCACGCGCCCGCGCCGAATTCCTCCGCATTTTGCGGCCGGAGGGATGGTGCGTGCTGATCTGGAATGAGCGGTGCACCGCAACTACGGCTTTTCTGCGCGACTACGAGCAGCTTTTGCTGACCTACGCCACGGATTATAAGGAAGTGCGCCACGAACGCACGACGGCGAAAATCGATGAATTCTTTTCGCCAGCGCGGTTCGAGGAGCGCGTTTTTGCTATGCGGCTGGAACTCGACTACGAAGGCGCGGCGGGGAGATTGTTGTCTTCTTCCTACGCGCCGTCCGAAAATCATGGCAATTACGTGCCGATGATGCAGGAGTTTGGGCGAATCTTTCGCGCTCACGCTACAAATGACAAAGTTGAATTTGAATACAGCACGAGAGTGTTTTACGGGCATTTGTAATTTGTAATTTGCAATTGGTAATTTGTGAGTCAGGACCTTCGGTTTCCAATTACAAATTACAAATCGCCAATCGCAAATTTCCCATGTCTAAAGCGAAATCGTTCCACATGTCTGCCGAGGAGTTTCGCCGCCAGGGCCACGCTGTGGTGGACTGGATCGCCGACTATCATTCGCGGGTTGAAGAATTTCCGGTTTTGTGCCGCGCAAAACCGGGAGAAATCCGCGGGCAGTTGCCGGCGAGCGCGCCGCAACGGGGCGAGAGCTTCGAGCAGATTCTTGGCGATCTCGGGCGTATCATTCTTCCCGGCATCACGCACTGGCAGTCGCCGAATTTCTACGCTTTTTTCCCTTCCAATGCTTCCGGGCCGGCCATTCTTGGCGATCTGGTCTCTTCGGGGCTCGGGGTTCAGGGCATGCTCTGGTCGACCAGTCCGGCATGCACGGAACTGGAAACGCACGTGCTCGACTGGCTGGTGCCGATGCTCGGGCTGCCGGAGAAATTTCTTTCGACGAGCGGTACGGGAGGCGGCATGATTCAGGATACGGCATCGAGCGCCTCGCTTTGCGCTCTGGTGGCGGCGCGAGAACGCGCAACCGAATTCGCCAGCAATCGCAAGGGCTGTGATGGACGCCTGGTCGCCTACTGCTCCACGCAAACGCATTCCTCGATCGATAAAGATATGAAGATCGCGGGCATGGGCTTGGAGAATCTGCGGCACATCGATGTGGACCGGAATTTTTCCATGCGGCCGGAAATTCTGGTGCGGCAAATCGAAAATGACCTGAACGCCGGATTCATTCCCTGCCTCGTTTGCGCCACTGTTGGCACGACCTCGTCGCTTGCGACCGATCCCGTCCGCGAAATTGCGCGCGTCTGCCGCGATCACAAACTCTGGCTGCATGTGGATGCCGCGATGAGCGGCACGGCCGCACTGTGCCCGGAATTTCGTTCGATCCACGACGGCGTGGAGTTCGCCGACAGCTACACCTTTAACCCCCACAAATGGATGTTCACGAATTTCGATTGCAACTGTTTCTGGGTGGCAGATCGCAAACATTTGATCCAGACGTTTTCGATTCTGCCGGAATATTTGCGCAACCAGGCGACGGAATCGGGAGCGGTGATCGATTATCGCGACTGGCAGATTCCGCTGGGACGGCGTTTTCGCTCGCTCAAACTGTGGTTTGTGATCCGGCATTACGGAATCGAGGGGCTGCAACATCATATTCGCGAACATGTGCGCCTGGCGCAGCAGTTCGCCGGCTGGGTGCGAGAGGATTCGCGTTTTGAAATCGCCGCGCCCACGCAGCTTAATCTGGTTTGCTTTCGCCTGCGCGCGGGAGACGATGCCAATCAACATTTGATGGAGCAACTCAATCGCAGCGGCGATTTGTACCTAACGCACACTAAACTGGACGGTAAATTCACGCTGCGACTGTGCGTGGGGCAAACCAACACTCAGGCTCGCCATGTGGAGCGCGCCTGGCAGCGCATCCGGCAAGAGACCGAGAAGCTCGGCGCTCGCTGATGCTGAGTTCTGCGGTTTTGGGCCACAGTGGGGAACGAACCTGTTGCGCATTTAAGATGGGTGTATGCCACGAGAAATTTCGGCGGGAGGGGTGGTGCTGCGGCAGATTTCCGGGGTCTGGCACGTGGCGCTGATCGAGCCGCAAAAAGATGAGCTGCAAACAAGAGGCGTGAGGGCGGCCGTCAAGCCGATAAAAGCCACGCGCAAGCGCAGCAGCCGCGCCGTTTTCGTATTGCCGAAGGGGCTGGTCGATCCGGGCGAAAAGGCGCAGGCAGCAGCGCTGCGGGAAGTGCGCGAAGAGACCGGCATTGTAGCCGAGCCGGTCACGAAACTGGCCGATAATAAATACGTGTATGTTCGCACGTGGGGCGATGGCGAACGCGTTTTCAAAATTGTGAGTTTTTATCTGATGCGCTATGTGTCCGGGGAAATCGACGAACTCGTCCCGGAGATGCGCATCGAGGTGAAACGAGCGCTCTGGATCCCGCTTGCCGATGCGGACAAGCAACTGGCCTACAGCAACGAGCGCAAGGTGCTGCGCCAGGCGCGAGAGTACTTAGAAGCCCAAGGCCTGACAGAAAAGACCTGACGGAGAACATGTAGAGACGGGGTGCTGTCTCACTCCGGCGATCTTCGACTCCTTTCAGACTACGCCAAAGAGACTTCCTTTTGGAGCGCACCAAAGACCCACGGTACTGCTGCCACGGTCCGGTGTCTTTCCCATCTTAAAATCTCATTTTGGTCGGTCGTTATCTCCTCGGCATGGCAAACTTCTGACAGCGAATACAAGGCGAATACCTCCCAAAGCCAGCCCCTTAGTTAGCCGTAATTGCCCTTAAGACGAGCGCCTTTCGGAATCTTCCCGACCTGCGTCCTCCAATGTAAATAAGTGCGTATGCCATTACTTTTGGGATCAGCCCTGGTCAGGTTACGACGCACCGCTTTGATGCTTGCCCTTCTTTGTTGTTCAATTCTGAACTCCTCAATAGCATTAGCCAAAGATTATGAGTGGAAGGATGCCAGGGTCATCGACGTCACGTCCGAAGCGGGCAAGGCAGCAGTCGTTCCCATTGCCGCGCTGGTTGGAATGCCTGTAACGAAGACGTTCTACTGGATACAAACCGATGACACGGTCTACGTTATCGGTCCGGCAGTTAACAAGCTGTTGAAAGTCACGCTGCACGAACCGACCAAAGTTGCCATAGACGGCAATTACGCCCACATTCTCGATGATTACGGAAGAGATAAGAAAATGCCGATTGTCGAGAAAGTAGCGCGTCCAAAACCCGAACACGCGAAGTAGCGGCGTTGGTGGAAGCATCAGCCCGCCGACCTATGCGAGTCTACGGTACTTATCGTTGTTGTCACTTACATGAGATAGTCTGGAGTTATTTCACCGCCACAGTCGTAAGCTGAGCAGCGGCAACCTGGGCTTTTACTTTTCGCAAGGCCTCGCGTGTTTCGCGGACCTCCGCCTTCAGGCTGCGCACGGCTGCGGCTTGCGCTCGAAGCAGATGCTGTTGCTGTTCAATCTGGCCCTGCAGTTCCTTGATCGCGTTCAGCATCGCCCAAATGACCGGATCGTTATTCACGAGCAGATAGCCTTTGCTGTTCTCCGTCACCGCTTCGGGGATGGCTTTCTGCACCTCCTGCGCCACCACTCCAATATGTTCCTCCGTGTCGCGGATGCCCATCGCGTTGTCTGGTTTGTAGCGATAGCGAACCGGGCGAATTTTCATGATCTGCTCTAGCCCCGAATTGAATGTTCCGCTAAGATCCTTGAGCCGTCCGTCGGAGAATGTTCCCCACGAGCCACCGCCGGGTTTATCGGCGTTGCCGTTCACGCTGAGCGTGTCGTCGGGCGATTCGGTTCCGATGCCCACCAGCCCCGAGGAAAGAATATTCATCAGATTGGCGCCATTGTTGTTGCGGAAATAAATGTTCCCGCTCAGGGAGCTGTTGATGTAGACGTTGCCTGGGTTGTCTCCTAGAAGTGCATAATTCGTACAGCTATTGAACCCGCCACTGACGACGAATCCAATGCCGGCATAACCGCTCCCGCAGCCGGGATCGCCGACGAGCGTTTGCACATTGTTCCCTTCCACATCCAACGCGGCATTCGGGGCCGTGGTTCCGATTCCAACGTTCGTGCTGGCCGTGGCGCCATTCACGCCATTGATCGAGCCCAGCACCATGGCGTTCGGCTCGGTGACAGTCGCGTTGGCGCCGATGGCCGTTGAGTTATTCTGGTCGGTGATGGTGTTGTATCCGAGCAACGTGGCAAATTCGAGAGTTGTTGAAGCGAAAGCAGCCGCGCCGCCCACTGCCGTGTTATAGGACCCCGTGAAGGGATTGGCACTGACCATAATTCCGGCATTGATACCCACGGCCGTGTTCCATGTGCCGGTCGTGCTGTAGTAAAGTGATCCCTCGCCGGCAGCAGTATTGTCATAGCCCGTGGTGTTGGTACCGAGCGCGTTTGTGCCGACCGCCGTGTTCCCCGAGCCAGTGGTGTTCGCTTCCATGGCGTCCAAACCGGCGGCGGTGTTTGCAAAACCGGAGGTGTTCGCGGCGAGCGCTTCGTAGCCCAAAACCGCATTGCCGGTGCCCGTTTGCGTGGTATTGCCACCGAAGCCAAGGAAGGCGTTGCGGCTGGCGTAAGAACCGTAAGCGAACAGGTTGCTGCCAATCTGGTAGCTGCTGCCGATGATAACGCCAGTCGCGCTCACACTGCCGTTTACAATCTCAGCGCCGGTGAAGTTGTTGTTGCCTGTTAGCAGAGCATACGTGGCATTGAGTGCGGACGTATTGACGTTCAGCGTGACGTTGCCGCTGGTGCCCCCGCCGGTGAGATCCGTTCCCGCCGTCACGCCTGTGATCGTGCCAGTGCCGGCCGAAGAGCATACCCAGCCCGTGCCGTTCCACTGCAAAATTTGATTCGCCGCGCAGGCATTCGTCAGCGATAGGTTCAGTGTGCCGCTGGTCCCGCCGCCCGTTAGTCCGCTGCCACTGGCCGTGTTCACGCCGGTGATCGTGCCATCGCCGCCGGCAAAGGCAATGTCCAATTCCGCAGGATGGCTGGTCGTTGTGTTCTCTTTGCTGTCAAAGGTCGCATCGAATGAGCCGTTGGCGACCAAGGCAAGGCCCTCGTTGGTTTCGCTGCCGCTCAGCCACGCCTGCACAGCCGAAGTTACGTTGATCAGGATGTATTGGTTCTTATCCGCGGTGGTGATGGCCACGCCCGAAGCGATGGCCGCTCCGAGCGCGGGAGCATTGCTGGCATCGATCGTCGACTCCGACCATGCGCCGCTGACGTAATCTACGTTAAAGCTGCCGGCTGTACTTACAGTATTGACATACAGTTTGAGCGTGGCTTGGCTGACGCTGGCTGTGGCTGGAACCGAGGCCAGGTTGAACTGAATGTAGGTGATCTGGGTAGCGCCATCGACATCGAGCAGAGTTTTAGCCCCATAGTTGGTGGTGGGATCGGCGGTGTTGGTATAGGAATCGCCGAGAGGTGTGATCTGCGCGTAAGCAGACGTCGTCATCGTCGTCGTTATCGTCATCATCAACCCAGCCAGCAGAATCAGAGATAGAAGTGAAACGAAGCGCCGTTGAGCTTTCAGGTTTTTCATATGTCCTCCAAATGTTCCTTCGCAGCTTGCACCACCTACGGCGTCGCCATGAAACCCTCGTTCACTCCGGCGGCATCCTGGTAATAGCCGACGACCACGCCATCGTTATTAATGTCGGTCACATCGGTGAAGAACTCATTCGGAATTACGATCGAGGTAAAGGTTCCGCCGCTGAGCAAAAAGCCCTGCGCGCCCTCCTCGGTGTCAAGACAATCGGTGGCGCCGCTAGGGCAATAGGTACCGGCAATGTCGCCGGAATCGTTGATTCCATTGGCATAGGTCCCGGTCGCACCAGGGAAGTCGATCGAGGTGTACGTCCCACCACTCAGCAGAAAGCCATGATTGATTCCGCTCGCGTCGATATACAAACCAACAATATCGCCGTTGGTATTAACATCGTTTGCCTCGGTGTAGGTAGCGCCCGGGTAGTTGAGTGACGTGTATGTTCCGCCGATGAGCGAGAAACCGTACCCTTCGCCGTCAGCCGCGCTATAGACGCCCACGATTTCGCCAGAGTTATTGATCGATTCCACAAATGTGCCGGAGGCGCCTTCGAACGAAACGTTGAGTTCGGTGAATTTGCCGCTGCTTTTCTCATAGCCATGCAACAACCCCGAACTGTCTTCATACCAGCCGACAATTTGGCCAAGGTCATTAACGCCCGTTGCCAACTGGAATATTCCCTTAGGGTCATTCACGGTCTGGTAAGCTTCCGTGACGGTTTTCTTCCCCGACAGACGCACAAGGAAGCCGCTTTCTGTTTCGACGTTGTACCCGTACCCGCCAGCGATCGCCACTTTGGAAGTCGTCGCGCCTTTGTTGATTCCGATGGCGTTAGTGAATAGCTGGCCCGGGTAATTGAGGAGAGTGAAGGTGTATGACGGCGAGCCAGACGTTTTTGTCTGCCTTGCCTCGCGGCTTGCGACCCGCGCAGCCGGGGATGGCGCGCCCTTGCGCGGCAACTTGCCGAAAGCTCTAACCTGCGCTTGGCTCAGATACACGATCAACAACAACCCCAAAACAGCACTTCCGAGATACTTCAAAATTTGTTTCTTCATAAGTCCTCCTTCAAAACTTGTTCAGTGCAACCGATCAATTACCCGTGCCTGCGAGCGCGATCGCTTGCGGGCTTCCGGGCACGCTGTCTTTGAGGCTGAGCGTGGCGGTGCGTGTGCCGGTGGCTTTCGGATCGAAGGTCACGCTGATGGAGCATTGCGCTCCCGGAGCCAGCGACGAACTGCAAGTCGTCGTTTCTGCGAAGTCGCTCGCGTCAGCTCCGCTGATTTTCGGTTTGCCGCTAATCGTGATCGGTGTGCCGCTGGGGTTGCTGATAGCGATGGTCAGCGGGCTGCTCTTGACGCCAACTGACTCCGTGCCAAAGTTCAGCGTGTTCGGGAAGATCCCAATCACCGGCAGATTGAGCAGAACCGACACCGTGCTGCTGTAAATATTTGCCACAGCCAGATCGGGTCCGCCGTCGCCATTGAGGTCTGCCGCAGCCGGCGCGTAAGAGTACACGCCGAATGTGTAATTGACTGCGGGCTGGAACGTGCCGTCACCATTGCCGAACAGAATGGAAACATTTCCGGGCGGGCATGGCAGGTTGTAACAAAGAGCGTCGCCTACCGCCAGGTCAAGGTTGCCATCGCCATTAAAATCGGCAGCGGTGATCAGCTCGGGGATATTTCCCACCGGAAAGACCATCTGTGGTTGGAAGGTGCCATCGCCGTTGCCCAATAACACCGAGACCGTGTTGGAGTCGTAATTGACCACGGCCACGTCGGGCTTGCCGTCGTTGTTGAAGTCTCCCACGACCAATCCATCGGGGAAGTCGCCCACGGAGTAACTGACAGGCGCCTGGAATGTGCCGTTGCCGTTGCCCAGCAGGACAGCCATCGTGTTCGGGTAAACCGCTAGCACCAGATCGGTTATGCCGTTGCCGCGGAAATCTGCGGACGCAATCCAGTACGGGTAATACTCGCTCGTTGGGTACTCTACGGGCGATTGGAATGTGCCATTGCCGTTGCCGAGGAGCACAGCTGCGTCAGCAGCGCCATCGTCGGCAACCGCAATGTCGAGGACGCTGCTGCCGGTAAAATCCCCGAGCGCGAGCCCGAAAGGCGCCGGTCCCGCTGCATATTGAGTTTGCGTTTGGAAAGTCCCGTCGCCGTTGCCCAATAAGATGGAGACCGTATTCTCTCCTGAGTTCGCCACGGCAAGATCGAGCTTGCCATCGCCATTGAAATCTCCGGCAGCGGCGACATAGGGTGCATAGCCGGCGGCGTACTCTGTGGCTTTGCCGAATTTTCCCTCACCCTTGTTGAGCAGAATCGAGACTGAATTGTTAATGCCGCTCAGCGCCAGGTCGGGTTTACCGTCGCCATTGAAGTCGGCGATGACGGGGTTTCCAGGGAAGGCTCCCGTGGCGTAGTTTTCCGGCGTCTGAAATTTTCCGTTACCTTGGCCCGCCAATACGGAGACAGTTGCGGAGCCGGAGTTGACCACGGCGATATCGAGTTTGCCGTCGCCGTTGAAATCGGCGAGCGCCAATCCATCGGGCGCAGAGCCGACTCCATAATCGACGTGTTTTTCGAATGTGCCGTTTCCCTTGCCGGTCAGGACCGAAACCGTATTGTCATCCGAGTTCGCGGTTACCAGATCGAGCTTGCCGTCGCCAGTGAAATCTCCAACGGCGAGCCAGTAGGGTGCATTGCCGGTCGGATAATCCACGTAGTTCTGGAAGGTTCCGTTGCCATTGCCCAGCAGAACCGAAATGTCATTGGAACAGGAGTTCTCTACGGCCAGATCGAGCTTCCCGCTGCCGGTAAGGTCAGCCGCGACCACGATCAACGGACAATAATCCGTCAGGTATTGAGTTTGGGCTTGAAAAGTGCCATTGCCATTGCCGAGGAGAATGGAGATGGTATCGGCGCCCGGATTGCTGACCGCAAGGTCGAGGTTGCCATCGCCGTTGAAGTCGCCGACGGCAACGGAGTTGGGTCCCTCGCCGGTCGCATAATTGACTGGCGATTGAAAGGTGCCATTGCCATTGTTGAGCAGAATGCTGACTTGGTTGGTAGAGTAATTCACCACAGCCAAATCCAGATTCCCATCGCCGGTGAAATCGGCCGCGACGACATAAGAGGCCTGACCGGGCAGCGAGTACGTCACTTGCGGCTGGAAGGTGCCGTCGCCATTGCCGAATAGAACAGAGACGCTGCCGCTGTAGTAGTTGCTAACGGCCAAATCAAGATTGCCGTCACCATTGAAGTCCCCTATGGCAATCGCAGCCGGACCTTCGCCGACCGCGTAATCAACCTGGGATTGAAAAGTTCCATCAGGATTCCCGAGAATGATGGAGATTGTTGCCTCATTCCAGTTCGCCACGGCAAGGCTTAGGGGTCCGCCAGTCTGGAATGCACCAGAAGCCACAGCGTACGGTTCGGTTCCAGTTGGCAGGTCCACTCGCCCGAAGACGTAGCGGCTCGCTGCGACGGAGGCTCCGGCCGGACGCATTGACTTCCCCGAGAGTGATTGCACGGGCGGATTCTGCGACCTGCGAGTCAGAGCGTCCGATGACGACGAACTCGGCTTTGCCGACACATTCGCTTGTGCGCCATGCGGCAGAATCTGCGCCACGCGGCGCTCAAACGCACTGTCGTAGGAAGATTGCTTAGTGGAAGTCGCAGTGTCGCTCTGCGCTGACATCGCTGCGGAGAAAGCGGCCACAAAGATTAGAGAGAGTAGAGTTCGATAGCAATTCTTTTTGCGGTCGTTAAGAACATTGTTCATAACCTTCTCCTGATGAACTAACTTGGCTTACAACCTCGATAACCGTATCCTTTGAGACTTTGCAGGCGCAAATTTACGGAACGGCCAGGAACCCGTGCTGAAACCCGGCGACGTCGTAATATCCTCCGAGAATTACGCCTTTGTCGTTGATCGCTTCCAATGCGGTGCCGGTGGCGCCTGCAATCGTAAACGTGGTGAAGACCCCACCACTCCAGAGAAATCCCTGCATGCCGTCCAACGTGTCAATGCATTCGGCGGTTGTGCAGTAGGCTCCGACGACGTCGCCGGCATCGTCGATCCCGGAGGGAATTGTCCAGACAGAGCCTGGAGGATCAAGGGAGGTATAGGTTCCTCCGCTGAGAACGAAGCCGTGAAATTCGCCGCTTCCATCCACCCAATATCCGACGATGTCGCCGTTGTTGTTGAGAGACCAGGCCCAGGTCGCGGCTGCACCCGGGTAATCGAACGACGTATAAGTTCCGCTGATGAGCGTGAAGCCGTGCTGAGAGTCGCCGCTTCCGTCCCAGCCCCCGGCAATCTCGCCGGAGTCGTTGATCCCGTTGGCTCCCGTGCCAGTGGCGCCGGGCACGTCGATGGTTGTGAACTTCGTGCCCTTCAGTTCCCAGCCGTGATAAACGCCGGAGCTATCAACGTATTCGCCAACGATCTGTCCGGCGTCGTTGACCCCGAACGCGCATTGTTCAGGATCTTTGGGGAACGTGACGTTCTTGTAGGACTCGGTCACGGTTGGCTTACCCTGCGATTCATACATAAGGAAGCTGTCATACCCCAGTAATGGCGCGTCACCGTAGCCCCCGACAATCTCGATTTCTGGCGTAGTGGCGCCGACATTCAGCGCGACGCCGAAGGTGTAGAAGGTTCCGGGAAAGTCAAAAATCGTGTAGGTGTATGACGACCCTGCCGGTTGTGCCGATTGAATCGTCTTTGATGCTGTCGACGATGGCGAGAATGCGCTGCGCTTGTGGGGAAGAACAGCACTCCTGCTCTGCGCAAAGCTCGGCGATGCGCCCAGCGTGATCGCCAGCACAGCCAACGATAGCGTGAGATACTTCACAGTTTCCTTCGTCATAAACGCTCCTTGTTTTCCAATAACTCGAACCTCTCTCACTTCCCCGAGACCTGACTCACCTCGACTCGAGCAATTACTCACGACAATCATTTCCACTTACGGGGTCGCCACGAACGAAACCAGAAGCCCGGTGGCATCCTGGTAGTAGCCCACGAGGACGCCGTTGTTGTTGATGTCAGCCACACCCGCGTAAACCTCGCCGGGAAGAATGGAGATCGGTGTATAGACGCCTCCGCTCAGCAAGAAATTTTGTAGTCCGTCGAGGTTCTGCTCGCATTCGCTGGTCGTGCAGTAGTTCCCGACGATGACGCCAGAGTCATTGATTCCGTCGACAAATGTCTCAACCGCGCCCGCGTATTCGATCGGGGTGAACGTTCCCCCGCTCAATAGGAAACCGATCCCAACCCCGCTGGCGTCGTAACACGTGCCGACAATATCTCCTGCGCTGTTGACGTCTTCGAATTCGGTCTGCGTTCCGCCTGGGTAGTCGAACGATTCAAAACTGCCACCAATCAACGTGAACCCGTGGCCGTTGCCGTCGCTGTCGTACCAAGCGCCGACGACTTCGTCGGAATTGTTGACCGATACTGGGAAGGTACCCGTCGCTCCGGAAAACGGCACTTCGATCTTGCTGAACTTTCCGCCGATTCGCTGATAACCGTGACTGAAACCGGAGCTGTCAAGGTAAGTGCCTACGATCTCGCCTGAGTCGTTAATGCATTCTGCTATTTGGTTCGCAGGCGCGTGCGGGTAACTCACCGATTGGTAGGTCTCGGTGACCGTTTTTGTTCCTGACACACGCGCAAGGAATCCCGCTTGGTACAATTCGGTGGCCGTTCCGTACCCTCCGACGATCTCGGTTTTGGAAGTGGTCGCACCCTTGTTGATACAGATCGCGAGCGTAGTAAGCTGGCCCGGATAGCTGAGGAGCGTGTAGTTATAAGTCGGTGCGCCGGGCGTTTGTGTCTGATGGACAGCCGCTTGCGCCGCGGACGATGCCGCGTGCTTGCCTGGCAGCTTCGATCCGAGTCGAGCCTGCGCCACGCTCAAAGCTGGGGTCAGCGCGAGTGCCAGCACGGCCAGCGATAGTGCGAGATACTTCACAGTTTGATTGGACATAAAACACTCCTTGAATTCACTTCTTGAAAATTTCGGTCCTGCTCACTTTTCGAATACCTAACTCACCTCGAACCGGGCAATTACTCCAGACGATCATTTCTACCTACGGGGTCGCCATGAAACCCTCGACCACTCCGGCGGCATCCTCGTAGAAGCCGACGATCACGCCGGCGTTATTGATGTCCACAGTCTGCGTCATGAACTCGTTCGGGACCGCGATCGTGGTGAAGGTTCCGCCGCTCAGCACATACCCCTGCATGCCCTCGTACGTGGAAATGCATTCGCTGGTTGTGCAATAGGATCCGACGATGTCTCCGGAATCGTTGATCCCGCCAACGCCGGTCCAGGTCGCGCCAGGGAAGTCGAACGAAATGTAGGTGCCGCCGCTCAGTAGGAAGCCGTGAGTGACTCCGCTCGCATCGGTGTACGTACCGACGATGTCGCCGTTGTCGTTGACGGCGTCGGCCTCGCTGAAGGTAGCGCCGGGGTAGTTGATCGACGTGTATGTGCCGCCGATGAGCGTGAAGCCATAGTATTCGCCATCGGTGGCGTTGTAGATACCGACGATCTCCCCAGAGTTGTTTATCCCGAAAGCGTCCGTGTCGTAAGCACCCGCGAAGGTCGCGTTCAGCTCGGTAAATTTGCCACCGCTCTTCTCGTAGCCGTGGATGCCACCTGAACTGTCAGTGTAGCCGCCAACAATCTGACCCAGGTCATTGTTGTCGAACGCCCACGATTGCGTTCCATGCGGGTCGTTTACGGTCTCGTAGGTTTCAGTGACTGTTTTCGTGCCCGTCACGCGCGTAAGAAAGCCGCTCGACCCGTAATAGCCAACGATCTCCACTTTGGAAGTCGTCGCACCTTCGTTGATCCCGAAAGCGAGTGTGTTTAGTTGGCCAGGATAATTGAGCAGCGTGAACGTATAAGTCGGCGCGCCCGGCGTTTGCGCCTGACGCGCGGCCGCTTGCGCCGCCGACGCTGCCGCGTGTTTGCCCGGAAACTTCGACGTGGATCCAGCCTGCGCCACGCTCAAAGCTGGGATCAGCGCGATCCCCAGCACGGCTAACGATAGTGCGAAATGCTCCACAGTTTGCTTCGTCATACAACGCTCCTTATTAGTTCCTGAGAATTCGACCTCCGGGCTGCGTATCTCTTCGGTATCGTTTTTGGGGAAAGCTTGTACCGATAGCTTGTGAGTCCTAATCCCCGTTAGTTTCAATCCCGTATTCCAGTGCGCGTTTCTTCAGGCCTCATCACTTCAGCAGCGACTCCAGGCAAACCAGCGGCGATCCGTCCGCAGCCTGTGACCAATGCCACCCCGGCCGTTCCCCGGGGCCGGGGAGCATTGGTTGAGTCGCCGGTGTTTCATTCAGCATCGGCGGCGACATCGCGAGTTGGGTCATACCTGGTTGAGTCAAGCCGGGTTGGGTCATATTTGGCAGAGTTATACCCGAAAGCTTCTCAGCTTCTTTCAGACCCACCATGTCCACCTCTTTGCCACACTCCGCGCACCACCCTCGCGTGGAGTGCGACTTGCGGATGATGAAGACGCGGTCGGTTTCCACGGTGATTTCAGTCGTTTTATAAGCGGCTGCGGCCCGTTCCGAAACCTTTGCCCAACGCCGGAATTCGTGATAAATTGCTCGCCACATGGGGTTGAGCTTCCCTGGCTGCCGGTTGACGCGTGCGATCCTGCCCCGAATGGCGTTCAGAAGTCTTTAGGAAGGCCATCAGAATTTCTCAGGATTTCTCAGAGCGTGGCTATGATCAACAACGAAAGGTGCTTATACGAATTTGGTCCCTTCCGAATTGATCCCGATCATCGTCTGCTTCTGCGCGAAAACCAACCCGTGCCGCTGCAGCCGAAGGCATTCGACATCCTGCTGGTGCTGATCCGGAATCAAGAAAATGTTGTGCTGAAGGACGATCTGTTGAAAACGGTCTGGCCGGAGACCTTCGTCGAAGAATCGAATCTTGCCCAGAACATCTTCGTGCTGCGCAAAGCCTTAGGCGATGCGAAGGGCGAGAATCGCTACATCGTGACCGTGCCCGGACGTGGTTATCGCTTCGCGGAAAAGGTGCGGTTTCTCGGCGGGGAACTGATTGCCGAAGATAAAAGTGTCTTTGCCGAAAACGAGTCTCACGCGCTGGTAATCGAACATCGCACGGGAAAAGCCGTCCAGCCACAGCCCGAACAGAACGAGGATGCTGACAGCCTGGTAGTCGAAACCCACTCGCGAGCGCGAATGGTGATTACCGACGAGACCGTGGCTGCGGTTAAAACCGTTCCTGCCAGGACTTCTATTCTGTCCAAGGTGCTAGCGCTCGCGGTCTTGTTGGGAGTGGTTGCACTGACGGTGGCCTATTTCTATACACACCGCGCTCCCAAGTTGACTTCAAAAGATACAGTTGTGCTGGCCGACTTCGCTAACAGCACAGGCGACACGGTCTTCGACGGTGCGCTGCGGCAGGGGCTTTCCGCGCAACTGGATCAGTCGCCGTTTCTGAACCTGCTCTCGGACCGTCGCACAGCGCAAACGCTTACCTTGATGGGCCAGCCTAAAGATGCGCGCCTGACGCATGAATTGGCGCAGGAGGTTTGCCAGCGAGCGGCAGCGGCAGCGGTTCTTGATGGATCGATCGCGCAGGTCGGCTCGCGCTACCTGCTGACCCTTAAGGCGCTGGATTGCTCCAGCGGGGAACCACTGACGAGCACGGAGGCGGTAGCCGACGACAAGAACCATGTGCTCGATGCTTTGGGGAAGATTGCTTCGGACACCCGCGGCAAACTGGGTGAGTCGCTGGCCTCGGTGCAGAAATACGACGTCCCCGTGCAGGACGTGACTACGCCATCGCTCGAAGCGCTCAAAGCCTACAGTCTGGCCATGAAGGAGCGCAACAGGCCTGGCAGCGATTTCAATCTCACCCGGCAGTTGTTTCAAAGAGCCATCGACCTGGATCCTAATTTTGCGATGGCCTATGCGCAATTGGGTGTCGTCTACGTGAATTATGGCCAGACCGAAAGGGGCGCGGAGGGCCTACGAAAGGCCTATCAGCTGCGCGAACGAGTCAGCGAGCGGGAAAAGTTCTACATCGCGTCGCACTATGACGACATGGTGAACGGAGATCTAGAGGCAGCGCGCAAGGATTACGAGTTGTGGATTCAGCTCTACCCGCGCGATTCTATCCCATGGGGCGATCTGAACGTTGTCTATTTCTATCTAGGCGACTTTGAGAAAGTGCTCGCTCTGACCGCGCAGGCTGAAAAATTGGCTGGCGCGGGCGAGCACGACCACTCGGCGAATTTCGCTTGGTGTAACGTTCTCCTCAACCGTTTCGACGAAGCCAAGGCGATAGACCTGGAGGCCCAAGCCACTCATCGGGACGACCCCGCATACCACTTCAACCTGTTCATGATCGATTTCCTCCAGCACGATGTTGAGGGAATGAAGCGCGAGGCGGCGGGATTGGTGAGCAATCCGGCGTGGGGTCACGATGCGTTTCAATACCAATCGGACATGGCGGCCTACGGCGGGCAGTTTGCCGAAGCGAGGAAGTTCACGGAGCGCGCCATTGCCGCCGCTCGAAAATCTGACAATCAAGAGAAGGCAGCGGGCGATGAGGCGGAAGCCGCAATTCGCGAGGCAATGGTGGGTAACGCGGCATTGGCAAAGCAGCAGGCAAAAGCCGCGCTCGCGCTCTTCAACAGCAAGGACGTCGAAGCCATGTCGGCCTTCGCGTTGAGTCTGGCCGGCGATTCCGCCGAGGCGACACGACTGACCAACGATCTCGCCAAACGCTTCCCGAAAAATACGATCGTGCAGTTCAATTACTTGCCCACCATCCGGGGGGCCGGCGAACTGCGGAATGGCGATGCCGCCAAGGCGATACGCACGCTTGCACCAGCCACGCCCTACGAATTTGGGATTACGGCTTTGACTGGCGGCAGCACTCTTTACCCGGCCTACGTGCGCGGCGAAGCATACTTAACGGCAAAGCAGGGTCCCGCCGCCGCGGCCGAATTCAAGAAAATACTCGACCATCCTGGGGTGGTTCAGAACGAGATCATTGGCGCGTTAGCGCATTTGGGCCAGGGCAGGGCATACGTTCTGTCGGGAGATAAGAGCAAGGCACATGCTGCCTACCATGATTTCTTCAGCCTCTGGAAGGATGCCGACCCCGACATTCCCATCTTGAAGCAGGCCAAGGCGGAGTACGCGAAGCTGCAATAACCGCACGTTTCGCGCTGTCCCTGGAAAGGGTGTCCGAAGCCGTGCGGCGCCGCTTGCGCAAAGGTTGCCGCTTGTTCATAACCGCGCGGCGAGAGCCGCGCAAACGCGAATGATATAAATTTCCCCTGGGGTTTCTGGTTTCGAATTCATGGCGTCGCCCCGTTCGTATTCCGAAAACATAGATGCGCCGATGAACAATCCCGGCCTCGCAAACGGAAACGACCGTCTCGATAGTTACTCGATGAATGCACCGCAGCTAATGGGACGGCTCGGATCGCGCGAGCTTTTCAAACTCAATGCGAGCTTGTTTGAGGATGGGTATGTGAGGGTCGGCATCCTTCCATAAGCCAAAGAAGTCCTGATAGGCACTTTTGGCTTGGTTCTTTTCAAACTGCCCGAGGAAGCTATAGATCGTTCCCAGGTGACATACGGAGCCGTATCATCCGAATAGGTCTGCTGCCATAGCTCGTAGATCTGAGTCGCCTTGTCGTATTGACCGGTGACAATGTCATAGTAATGCGCATCAATATAAATCTCTCGCGTTCACTGACACGGTCGCGCACTGATAGGCCTTTGTGATGGCAAGACTCGCCTGAGACGGCAGGTTAAGGTCGGTATATGCGGCTCCCAGCCGAGCATACGCCATGGCGAAATAAGGGTCGAGTTCGGTTGCTCGCTTGAAGAAAGGAACAGTCGCTTCCTCTCCTTCGGAAGACTTCACTTTCAAAGCTGTGCGGTAAGCCTGGAGGGCTTCCAAGAAAGCCACCAACTACCAAAAGGTGGCAATGGATATTTCGGTACTGATCTATTAGATCAGCACCGATATTTCCGGTCACAAAACGGTGGATGTTTTTTACGGTACAATATCACTTCAACCACGGACGTGCTCGCAGCCATGCGGCAAGTCGAGGTTGCGGCGGCCAAGACGCTACCACCCAAGAAGCCGGTAGGCCGGGCGCTTAAGGGCAAGTTAAGTGTGCAGTCGGGCCGCAAGTCGCTGTAAGTTATTGAGGGCGCGTAGCTCAACTGGCAGAGCAACTGACTCTTAATCAGTAGGTTGAAGGTTCGATTCCTTCCGCGCTCACCATCCCTAAAGCACTTAGCTCGCCTTGCGCTCCGTCTGCGCTCCATTCAGAGCTAACCGCGTGATTCTCCCACTAGCTACGGCCATCTCATCCGTCACGATATCACCGTAAATGTTCATCGTGGAACGTAACGGGCTAACCTTCCATACTCCGGTAGAGTCATAAATCCCATAAGGTGAGGTTATTCAGTCCGCTATACTGCTCTCTCCTATTTCTCGCATGGAGAACCTGAGTGAAGCAAATTGTCCTTGCCCTTATTCTGATTGTGTCCGGGCTGGTGGCCGCGCAGACCGGTTCCGTAGCAACCCCCTCTTCAAATCCGAAGGTCAGGGCAATTACTGCATTCGTCCGGCTGGACAGACAAAAATACCAACAGCAAATTGCCGAGGCTCTCGTAGTTTTGCGAAAGGCCAAGGCTGATTTTGAATTCTCCGGCTACGAAGTGGAAACGATACGCGTGACCACGCAACCGCTGGCAGAGCTCGTCGCCGATCTACCGGAAGATCAGGCGCTGGCGTTTCTCACGCAGTTGGATCAGCTCTCCGCCAAAGAGAATTTCATTCCGAACGTTGGACCGGGCATGATGCACGAGAGCGACGATGCTGCGACGATGCACCTGCTGGAGAAGGCTCTGTCGACTCTGCCAAACATCCAGGCCAGCGCCATCATCGCGGATGAGGCCGGCATTCATTGGAAGACGATTCGTCGCACCGCTGAACTTGTGAAACATGTCAGCGAACGCACCTCCCGCGGCGAAGGAACGTTCAAGTTCACTGCCACCGCGATGCTGAAACCGTTGTCACCCTTCTTCCCCGGCTCCTACCACACCGGCTTGGGCAGACAATTCGCCATTGGTTTCGAAGGCGCCAATGTTGTTCGCGATGTTTTCGCAAGGGACAAAGGAAACGCTGACGCTGCCCTGGCCGACTTGACCGCTGCGCTGACGAAACATGCATCAGTCGCGGACGCGGTCGGCAACAAGGTGGCAGCAGAGACAGGTTGGGCCTACGTTGGAGTCGACCCTACCCCGGCGCCTCTTGGCGATGTTTCCATCGGCGCCGCAATAGAAGCCTTTACTGGCGCCAAATTTGGCTCCAGCGGAACGCTCACTGCGGCTCGCATCATCACCACGGCGGTCAAAGCGGTGCCAGTGAAACAAGTAGGCTACTCAGGATTGATGGTACCTGTGATGGAGGACAAGCTTTTGGCACAACGCTGGGCTGAGTCCACCTACAACATCGACTCCCTGCTCGCTTACTCGGCTGTTTGCGGTACCGGCCTGGATACGATCCCGCTCCCCGGCGACATCAGCCTCGATCAAATGGAACGTATCTACGCTGACGTTGCCTCGCTCGCGACGAAGTGGAACAAACCGCTCTCGGCACGTTTGCAGCCGGTTCCGAACAAGAAACCAGGCGACCGAACCGACTTTCAGGATCCGCGCCTGTTCAACACGACAGTGCACCCGCTGCCCTAGCTTGCTCTGTCCGCTTGCGAGCCACACCGCTGACGCTTAGCAGCGTGCGTGTTCGAATCTCAATTCACTGGGGGCAGTCCAATTTTGGTGACCAACTGTTGGAACTCGGGTAAACCATACAGTGTCTGAAAGCCCTGGTCGTTGACGATGTTCAGCATGTCCGAGCACCGTGACTCGTAACATAGTTTCAAGTACTTCATTGCTTCCCCGGCATGCCCCATCCGCGCACTGGTGTCAGCGACCCAAATGGGAGATAGTTTGCCTCCCTGGGAGAGTTTTTCCTGCTTCTCCAACTGCCTGGCAAACATGGCGGATGCGCCGCCCGCGGCATATCCCTGCTCAGCGGCCTCGGCGATTTCGGAGAAAGAATCGTTGTGCTGCAGTTGGGCTTCGCGTCGCAATTCACGGAGATAGCCGGGATAGTCTCCCGCATTCAAGTACGCAATCTTCAGGTAGCGGTGCGGCGAGATAAAGTCCGGTTCGACCGTCTCAAGTTGCCTCAGCAGTTGTACGCCCTCCTCTCGACGACCCGCATCGACCAGTAGTGTGCCCTTGTCTGCGAGGATACTGCGCGAGTTGGGATCGAGCCGCCAGGCGATCTCAATTTCGTCCAGCGCCTGCTGACGAAGCCGCAGCCCATTCAAAAACGTGGCGTACCAATGGTGCGCTTTGGCATTGTTCGCATCGAGTGCAATGGCGCGCCGGAACTCCCGGTCGGCGGCTTGCGCGTCCCACTTGCCGTTGAAGAGAACGAAGGCGAGCGAAGCGTGGGCCTCAGAAGAGGAATCGTCGAACTGTACCGCCTTTTGCGCGGCAACGAAGGCGCGCTCATAGGCCTCGCTGTCGGGCAAAACCGAGTACTCGCGCATCAAGTTATAGCAGTCGGCCAGGCCCATATACGCATCCGCATACTTCGGATCATGCACAATCGCCTGGGTGAAAGCGTCCACCGCCTGGTTCAAGCTTTCGGGCGTGCGTTCGTTCCAGTAAAAGCGCCCTTTCAAGAACCAATCCTCAGCTTCCCGGTTTGCAGCCTGGTGCCCGACGCGCGCGGGAGTGATTTCTTGCCTGACCGCCACTTTCGTCCCGCGAAAACCAGAACGAAAGATCCACGCAATACCAATACTAAAGATGGCGAGAAATACGATCAACAAGGTGAGTATCTGCCATTGCCTTGCTTTCCTCACCAACCTTTTCTTACCCAACGACTTTTTATCCGCCAACGCATCGGGAGCGATTTCTTCAGGCCGCCCTTCGTCATCCTGCGCCCACGACCGCAGCTCTTTTTCCGGTGATGGCTCCGTCGCATCTTTTTGTGGCTCCGGCTGCATCGATTCCGGCGGATGGATGGGCGCGATCCAACGACATCCACGGCGCTCGACAGTCTCGACAAAAATTGGGTTGTCTGCGGAATCGCCCAGAGCATCGCGCAAGCGCATCATCGCGCTGCTGAGCCCTTGCTCAAAATCCACAAAAACGTGGGGCGGCCAGAGGACTTGCCGGAATTCCTCGCGTGTGATGACTCTGCCGGGATTGCTCAATAAATGCGTCAATGCGCGAAAAGGAAGATCTTGCAGTCGAACCTTGACCCCGTTTCGTCGTAACTCGCCGGCACGCACCTCGGCTTCAAACACACCAAAACGAATGACTGCAGGTCGCGTCTGCGCAGAAGAACTCATTGGAATAGTGGGGGGAGATGCCGAGATTCTATCATCTGGCACACTTACCCGGAAAACGCGGTTTTCCCTGAAGCCGCGTTGCTCCCGCAGCTTGATTATGCCGAAGCGGCTTCGCGCCTGTGTTCGGCCCTGGCGGTTTGCGGCGCGGAATTCGGTTTCGGAAAAGGCAGAACCCCAGCGGGATTGGCAGACTGAACGACGGGGCGTCGCTCGATTCTTCCGATCACCGGCCGTTCGGGTGGGCCTGACGCGCTTAGAGACACAAATCTGTTCTCCTGCCACAGGCGGTCGATCAATCGGCGTTCCCACGGGCGCAACACTTGCTGCGGCAGCGAAAAGAAATTCCGGAATGTCCAAATCAAATAGGCGCGCTCGGTGAAATTCGGTTGTACATATCGAGGACCGATCGGCGTATCCACTTCGACGATGCCGTCAATGAGTTTTTCAATCCACATGTGCTCCCCACTTGGAAAAGGCAGCCCGCTTTGCCTTAGTTTCTAAGCCTCTGAAGTGGGTCATTATTGCACCAACCATGGAGCATTGGGAAGCAATCTTTTTCCTTTTGTAGAAAATTTGCGCTCCGGTGAAATCGAAAAGGCAATGCAGGATGGAGCCTTGACAGAACGCACGACCGGCGCGGCAATCAGCCAATTTGCGGCAGCAATGCGATGCGCCCGAATCGTCGCAGCTATGCCTATACCCTTACCATCCGATGGTTCGACGCGCACCACCGACGCCTCGCAAAGCGTCCATCCGCCGGGGCCCAGCCCTAGGCCGGGTGGCAGCATGATCACCAGTTCCAACTTCGAGCCCACTTTCATCTCCGACTCGGAATAGAGAAAGATTCCCGACGAGCTTAGATCGCGCGTCAAGCCCGCGCTCTCGCTGCCATCGTGACGCACCTTGACCGGGACGCGCACTGGCATCCGCGGGCGCGAGCGCCGTTCACTCGATATGCTTTTCTCTGCCATGCTCTGTGAAAGTTTACCCCAAGCCTGCCGCGACTAAGAGCGGGCAGCTCAAAAAAATGCGCGAAAGACGCGAAAAATGCTCCTCTCGCACCCTTCGCGAGAGGAGCCGGGGAAGAAGATCTATGGGGCAAACTAGAACGTAAATTTCACGGCCAACTGAATACCGCGCGGCCCGCCGCCGCCCAGAAACGGGTTGCCGATGCCGACGTCCCCAGTGGCAACGATGGGATAAGGCCCGCCGCCGACTTCGCGGCCATTGATAACCTGAAAGCCCGCTGCGCCAGCATCCGCAAAAAAGGCCGGTAAAAACGGATTGGCGAAGTTTGGATGATTCGGCAGGTTGAAGAAATCCGCGCGGAATTGTGCGTTAACTCGCTCCGTAATCGTAGTGTTTTTGAAGACGGCAAAATTGAATTCCTTGAATGAGGGGCCATGCAGCGAGTCGCGTCCCTCGTCGCCGTAGTGACGGGTGCCGGGCACGCAGTCCGCATCGGTACCGGTTATAGTGGCTGTCGTGAGTCCAGGCTGAATTGTGCATGGAATGGCAAACGAGCTTAGCTGGAGAAAGTTGGCCGGATTCCTGGAGTCATATTGGGCGGGACCGACCACATCGGGCCGGTCAAAACCGTCGCCTCCGCCGCTAAAGTCGCTCTCGTAAAAATAATTGAGCTGGAAGGGCTGTCCGTCCTGCAAGGTCAGCACGGTGTTGATGCCCCAGCCATTTTTCGCCCGCTGCCAGCTGCCGCCCATCTTCGGAAGCTCATAGGCGAAGTTCCAGCTGAAACGGTGAGGGATGTTGAAATTTGAAGGGCCGTACTCGCGCTGTGGATTGTTGCTGTCGTTGGGTTGGGCGGCGTTGGGCTCGAAGTCTTCGCCGTCGCTGGAATTATCCATCGATCGGGACCAGGCATAGTTCGCGATGGAGCTGATGCCGTGCCATCCATTCACCCGCAGGCTCAACTGCAGCGCGTTGTAGTTGGATTTTCCAGTTGAATTCTCCTGCAAGAGGTAGGTCGAGCCGTAGGGATTGCCCGAGATGTAATTGCGCGGCACGCTAAAATCGTTGATGGTGCCACCCGGGCACGGATTGGGATAGACAACTGGCTGGCCGGCACAATCGGCGGCCCAGACTTCCGCATTGCTGGGCTGGCTGAGGTCGAAAAAGCGCCACAGACGATGGCCCTGCGACCCGACGTAGCTCGCCAGCAGCACGGCCTTGCTCGAAATCTGCTGCTGGACGTTGAGGTTATAGTTCTCCATGTAAGGCGTCTTGATGTTGCGGTCGAAACCGAAGGTGTCGCACTCGAAATTGCAGGTGGTCGTGGGCACAAAGAGCGGGGTACCTGATCCAATCGTTCCGCCGACCGCGACCGTCGAAAGCAGCGGCGCGGGGCCAATGTTGTTATAGGCTGGGCCTGGAATGTCGTAGCCGACGTAAGGAAAGTGGCCCATCACCATGTCCTGCGAGAAAGCATCGTAGAACATGCCGAAGCCGGCGCGAACCACGGTCCTTCCTTTTCCGGTAACATCCCAGGCGAGGCTGGTGCGCGGAGCGAAGTTTGTTTTGTCCGGATTGTAGAGGCTGCTCAAACCGGGCTGGCCTACTTGGGTGAGCGTGAAAGGATCGCTTACGGACGCCGGAAGGGTAAAGTTGCTGAGAAGGTTGTTTTTCTCCTGCACGACTCCGAAATAATCCCAACGCAGACCATAAACCAGAGTTAGCCGGGGTGTGAGACGAAAGGTATCCTGGGCATAGAAACCGAAGTTGTTCTCGAAGGTATGCCGGGTCGTGTTCCCGAAATATTGGAAACCGCTATCGACATAACCCGCGAGAAAGTCCTGGAGAGGCGTACTGGTGGGCGAGATTCCGCCGCCAGTGAAGTCTAACGATCCGCGCGAGTACCTGTCCAAAATCTGTTGTATGGTGGTGCGGTGAAAATCGAAACCAAATTTCAGGCCGTGCTTGTTTAACTTCCAGGAAAAGTTTTCGAGGGCCTGGTTGTTGCTATCGACACGATGACGCGGGTCGCCGCTGTTGGCCCCGAGACCGGCAACGCCGCTCACAGAAATGTTCGGGAGGCCTTGATCATTGAGCCCGCCGGTGCAGCCCGCGGCGGTAGTAGCGTCGCAAAGGCCAATCGAGCTGGGGTTGAAGTTCTGGTCGGCGGGGAAGAACCCCTCCGCGAACCGGTTCCACCCGTAGCGCAGTTCGTTGACCATATTGGCGCCAATCGTACGCAGGTAAGAGAGTGAAACCAGTTGCACGCGCGTTGGCGTGAAAGTGTTAAAGCCCGGCAACTGGCCGCCGGATGCGGTAAGTTCCAGCGGGAACGATTGAATGCTGTCACCGAAGAAATAACGGCCGGTGAGGTTATTGTTGATGTTGATTTTGTGGTCGATCTTGACGATCATGCTGGTCAGGTCGTTGTAGGAAGGTGAGATGACAGAAGCCGTGCCAACCTGATAGGGACCCGGGTTAACCAGGTTCGGCGCCGGCCACGGGTTTCGCGCCAGCAGAGCCGCGATCACCGGGTTGGTGGCATCGCTCGGTTGCAACGCTCCGTCAGGGGCTGTGCCGGTCGGCACGCTGGAGATGGTAACCACTCCCAGTGGCTCTCTTTGGCCTTCGTAGTCTACATAAAAGAACGTCCGGTCTTTGATGATCGGTCCGCCTACCGATGCGCCAAACTGATTATTGTGGAACAAGGCCTTGGGCGTGCCTAC
>JASHOU010000211.1 GCA_030038475.1 Terriglobales bacterium
AGCGGCCTTTACCGATCGATCGATGGCGGGACAACTTGGAAACAACTCAAGGGTCATGGACTGCCAGAAGGTATTCTCGGCCGCATCGGAGTTACGGTGTCGGGCGCAAATCCGAATCGCGTGTGGGCCGTTGTCGAAGCAGAAAAGGGTGGCATCTATCGCTCCGATGACGGCGGCGACACCTGGAACCTGATGACCGACGACCACCGCTTTCGCCAGCGTGCCTGGTACTACTCGCACATTTTCGCCGATCCCAAGTCGGCCGACACGGTTTACATCCTGAACACGGGCGCCTATCGCTCGAACGATGGCGGCAAGACCTTCATCCAGTTGCACGCGCCCCACGGAGACAATCACGCGCTCTGGATCGATCCTAATAACCCCAAGCGTCTCATCAACGGCAACGATGGCGGAGCGACCATCTCCATCGACGGCGGCGATACCTGGAGCACGATTTATAACCAGCCCACAGCGCAGTTCTATCACGTGATCACCGACAACCGTTTTCCTTATTACATTTATGGCGCGCAACAAGACAACTCCACCATAGCTATTGCCAGCGCCAGCTCCCAAGGCGGAATTGATCGCCCGAACTGGTATGACGTTGGTGGCGGCGAAAGCGGCTACATCGCGCCCGATCCGACCGATCCCGAGATCGTATATGCAGGTTCTTACGGTGGAGAAATTACGCGCTACGATCATCGCACCCACGAAGAGCAGTCGATCAATCCCTGGCCGGTGAACCCGATCGGCTGGGCTGCGGCCGACGTCAAACACCGCTTCCAGTGGACCGAGCCCATCGTTTTTTCGCCCCACGATCCCAAGACGCTGTACTTCGCGGGTGAAGTTCTGTTCAAAACAACCGACGGCGGAATGAGCTGGACGATCATCAGCCCCGACCTGACGCGCAATGACAAAGCCAAGCAGGCGGCCTCGGGCGGCCCGATCACCAAAGACAATACGGGCGTCGAAGTTTACGACACGATCTTTTCCGTCGTGGAATCGCCGGTGCAAAAGGATCTGATCTGGGTTGGAACTGACGACGGATTAGTTCAGCTTACCCGTGATGGCGGCGCGCACTGGGAGAACGTCACTCCGAAGGCGATGCCGGAGTGGGGCACCGTGAGTATGATCGAGGCTTCTTCGCGCGACGCTGGCACTGCGTATCTTGCCGTTGAACGCCACAAGTCGGACGACTTCGCACCCTACATCTTCAAGACCACCGACTTCGGCAAGACCTGGACCAAATTAGTTGCTGGCCTTCCCGCGAACGATTATGTCCACGCCGTAAGAGTCGATCCCGCTCACCCGAGCTTGCTTTTCGCCGGGACCGAGCAAGGCGTCTACGTTTCCTTCAACGATGGCGCGGAATGGAAGCCACTGCAACTCAACTTGCCCGCGTCTCCAATCAACGATCTGGTCGTCAAAAACATCGATCTGGTTGTGGCAACCCATGGACGCAGCTTCTGGGTCCTCGACAACATCACTCCGTTGGAGCAATACGAAGATTCGATTCCGCAGCAGGATGTGCACCTGTTTACCCCTGCTCCGGCGAGCCGTACTATTTTTGGCGGCTTCAGTTTTGGCGGCGGAGGCAACGTCGGAAAGAACCCGCCAGCTGGAGCCGTGATTGATTACTGGTTGAAAACTTCGCTCAAAAAGCCCGAGCAGGCAAAGCCGCAGGCCGACGGCTCGACTGCTGACAGCGCCTCGGCACAAAATGCTGCAACTTCCACCGAGACTTCTTCTGCGCAGGGCAAAAAATCGGATGCCGAACCGGAAGCTCCGAAAATCACGCTCGAGATTCTCGATTCCTCGGGCAAAGTCATCCGCAAGTATCCCAAGAAAAAAGAGGAGTCCGGCGGTGGTGGTGAAGAGGAAGATTTCTTCAGCCGTGGCGGAGGCGCAGCCAACCTGCCTGCCGATGCGGGCTTGAACCGTTTCGTTTGGGATCTGCGCTACGAGGGAGCGACTCCAGTGCCCAAGGCTCCGCTGTGGGGCGGCAGCACCGAAGGTCCCAAAGCGCTGCCTGGAACTTATCAGGTACGGTTGACGGTGCTCGGCAAAAGCTACACCGCTCCGCTTGAAATCAAATCCGATCCGCGATTAAAAGTTACTCAGGACGATCTCGCGAAACAACTCGATCTTCTGCTCAAGATTCGCGATAAGGTGACGCAAACCGACGGCACAATCATTCAAATTCGCGATCTTCGCGAACAGATCAAAGCCATCAACACGCGCCTCAAGAACGATCCTCGCGCCAAAACCATTGCCGACGCCGGGAAGTCGCTTGACACCAAGATGACGGAGGTCGAAGAAGCGCTGATCCAGACTAAGGCAAAAAGCGACCAGGATGTGCTCAACTTCCCCGTCCGTCTGAACAATCACTTCGTCGCTTTAGGTGGCGTGGTGGACAGCGCCGCCTCGGCTCCGACCCAGCAGTCGTATGAAGTGTTCGATATGTTGAGCAAAGCGCTCGATGAGCAAATGACAAAATGGAACGCAATCGTTTCTACCGATGTGGCAGCCTATAACAACCTGATGAAGCAGCAGGAGGTTCCAGCCTTGATGCTGGCGCAACCAGAAGCGGGAAAATGATCGAGCAACCCGCGCCCTTAGCCCTTCCGGTTACAATTGGGCGGATGTGGCCAATCGCAGCAATCATCGTGCTGGTGTTAGCCTGGAGAGTCCTGCCAGCATTCATAGAAGGCTATCGGGGTAAGAAAGGCGGCTTCTTTGCTGCTGTTGGCACCGCGATTGCCCGAAAGCTGAAGCATTGATTTTGGGGTTTCGCTGGTAGAAGTTATCAGAATCCATCAGCACAAAATCGGTGCAGTGAAGAAAAGAGCTTGATTCAGGATTGGTCCTACTCGTTGGTGCGAAAGGGGGGACTCGAACCCCCACGGTTTTACCCGCCAGATCCTAAGTCTGGTGCGTCTGCCAATTCCGCCACTTTCGCATCGCCATCCAAAAACGGCAGTTGTCCCAAGTTTATTTGCGAACCTTCATGGTTGCAACGTCCCTGCAACCACTTTGTCGGCAGGTTTCCTTGCCCCTCACAAACTCATAGTGGAGCCTGATGAACGCGAACTGATGGCTCAAAGCGGCGGTCTTACTAGGAACTGACCACTGGCATCTGGCGACTGCAGTTACAGCTCGTACTTCTTCATCAAATGGCGGAAGGAGCGGTAAGAGATGCCGAGGACGTCGGCGGCGCGGACCTGAACTCCATTGGTTTGCGCGAGAGCGGATTGCAAGAGCGAACGCTCCATCTGCTCGATGTAGCTTTCCATGTTCACGCCTTCGGGCAGAAGCGAGCCGGTGGGCGAGGTCATTGCGCTTTCGGCGCCGGCGGCTACGGCGCGAGCTTTGGGGCGCTCGGCAGGCAGTTCGACGTGAAGTTCGTTGGTGGTTTCAAGTGCGACCGCGCGCTCGATGGTGTTCTCCAACTGGCGGACGTTGCCCGGCCAGTCGTATCCGGTGAGCGCGTCGAGCGACGCTGCGGCAATGGCGTGAATGCTCTTCCCTGCCGCAGGCGCATATTTTTTCAGGAAATGATTGGCGAGCAGGGGAACGTCGTCGCGGCGCTCGCGCAGGCCCGGCACGCGAATCGGAATCACGTTGAGGCGATAGTAGAGGTCTTCGCGGAAGGTGCCGTCGGCGACCTGGCGGTCGAGATCGCGGTTGGTGGCGGCGATCACGCGCACATCGACGGGAATTTCGCTGGTGCCGCCGACCGGACGCACGGTCCGCTCCTGCAGCACGCGCAGCAGCTTGACCTGCATGGGCATGGTCATCTCGCCGATTTCGTCGAGAAAGATGGTGCCCTGATCCGCGACCTCGAACAATCCGCGGCGGTTCTGGTTGGCTCCGGTAAAAGCGCCTTTGACATAACCGAAGAGTTCGCTTTCGAGCAGCGTTTCGGGAAATGCGCCGCAGTTAACCGAAACGAATGCTTCGGCGGCGCGCGGCGAGCAGGTATGCACGGCGCGGGCAACAAGCTCTTTGCCGGTTCCGCTTTCTCCATAGATGAGAATCGTGCTGCCGGTGGTAGCGACGGTGCGGATGGTTTGTTTGAGTTTTTCGAGCGCGGGACTGACGCCGACGATGTTGTCGAGCGAGTTGCGCGTGGCGGCATCGCGGCGCAGGGCAAAGTTCTGACGGCTGAGCGAAACCTTGGTGAGCGCGCGGGCGATGGCAAGTTTGACTTCATCGACCAGGCCGGGACTTTTGCGGATGTAATCGGTCGCGCCGCCCGCTTTCACGGCTTGCACGGCGGCTTCGTAGTCGTCGACCGCAGTCATTAAGATAACCGCCGATTCCGGCGATATCTGGTGCGCATGGCACAGGACTTCGACGCCATCGACGTTCGGCATTTTGATGTCGGTAACGATCACGTCGAAAAGAGCGCTGTCGATTTTGCGTTTGGCGGCATCGCCCGAGGTAACGGTTTCGACCTTGTGGCCGTCGCGGCGCAGCGTGATATCGAGCAGTTCGCAGATGGAGCGCTCGTCATCGCAGACGAGAATGTTACCCACGCGACCCTCCTGCCGAGCCGGCCTGTGCGCCGGCCGCGGATTCTGCGGCGCTCAAAACTTTTCGCGGAGTTCCACGGTCGCCTTCTTCCATGCGGCGTAGGCGCACGACGAAGCTCGTGCCCTTGCCCACCTCCGAACGCGCCCACACCTTGCCTTCGTGCGCCTGAACGATCTGGTAGACGATGGCCAGGCCAAGACCGGTTCCCCCTTCAAAGTTCGACTGGAAGGGCTCGAAGATTTTTTCCGTCTGCTGCGGATTGATGCCGGGGCCGGTGTCGGCAAAGCTCATCTCCCAATCACGGCCACGCTCGGTGAGGGTTACAGTAAGGCTTCCCTGCTGAGATTTCATCGCGCGCACCGCATTTTCGCAGAAGTTCCAGAACACCTGTTTGAGCTTGTCGCCGTCGGCCAGCACCCAGGCTTCGGACTTCGGAAAGTTGCGGCCGATTTTGATCGGGGAGTTTTCCGAGGCAAGACGATGCTCGAGCAGCGTGAGCGTGTCATGGAGCAAGGCAACAAGATTCGCGCGTTCGAAACGATATTGCTTGCCGCGGGAGTAGGCGAGGAAATCGGTAATGATGTTGTTAAGCCGCTCCGACTCGCGAATGACAATCTGCAAAAGGTGCCGCTCGTCCTCGTTCAAAGCGGAGGTCTCCGACAACATGCTGACCGACCCGGCGATGGAGGTGAGGGGATTGCGGATTTCGTGGGCGATAGCTGCGGCGAGCCGGCCGACCGCAGCCAGGCGATCCTGCATCCGCACCTCGCGCTCCAGGCGGCGGATTTCGGTGAGATCGTCAAAAGTATAGACAAAGCCCAGGTCGCCGCCCGCGCTCAGGTTTAAGGCGGAAACCAGAACGCGAAACGTTTTGCGGAAACCGTTGGCGCCAACGTATCGGACTTCACCATTGCCGCGCTCGGTGCCGAAGTGTGGCAACGGATCCTGAAATAGATCGGCGACCGATTGGCCGCGCAACTCGGCTTCAGAGATTTCCAGCAACTGCTGGGCGGCACGATTGACCAGCGTTATGCGCCCGTCGAGGCCGGTGGTAATCACCCCTTCGCTCATCGACTGCACGATATTTTCGTGGAGC
This sequence comes from Terriglobales bacterium, assembly GCA_030038475.1. Taxonomy (GTDB): domain Bacteria; phylum Acidobacteriota; class Terriglobia; order Terriglobales; family Acidobacteriaceae; genus Acidiflorens. The sequence continues at coordinate 5,633 of JASHOU010000211.1, forward strand.
GCTTGCAGATTTTGCAGCGCGCCGCTGGCGTCTTTGAGCTGCACATCCACCTGGCGTAGCTTGCTCATGAGCAGGCCGGCCAGATAAGCGATGGCAAAGTAGGCGAACAGGTTGACGAAGATGACCACCTGCAGCGCTTTTAGTTTCGGATGGGAGGTCGCATACGAAGGGATAACCAGGTAATAATCGAGTTCGAGAATGGTTCCGAAGAAAATGAAAGCCAGCGCCGCACTCAGGTATCCCCAGGCCGGCGGCAGCAACATGCAGGCGACGACAATCACCAGCGGGTAGAGAAAATTGAGCGAGCTGTCGATGCCGCCGGTGACATGGACGACGAGCGTGACCAGGCAGAGATCGGCGAGCACCTGCAGAATGGCTTGCAGACGGTGTTCGCTCCAGACGGAAACCAGAAAAAGAAAAAACAGCGAGAGCGAGAACCACAGCACCATCGTGGTAAGAAACGGCATGACGGGCAGTGGGCTGGGACTCAGGCGGATGATGGTGAGCTCGATGGCGAGCAAAACCATCAGAATCAGCATGCGAACCTTCACCAGCCAGGTCAGCCAGTTCCGCTCATCGGGGATGGAGTGCATAGAATCGGTCGTTGGTCGTTCGCAGTTTGTCGCCGGCCCCGACGTTCAAAGTGAGTCGCTGGCGCTGGGTTCCTATGCCCAACGACCAGCGACTTGCGACCAACGACTGGTCTTTCTATCCCGCCAGTTTTGCAATCATCGAGAACAACGGCATGTACAAAGAAATCACGATGCCGCCAATGGTGATACCGAGCAATCCGATGATCACCGGCTCGAGCATGGCCAGCATATCTTTGGTGGCGGAGTCGACTTCGTCTTCGTAGAAATCGGCGATCTTTTGCAGCATCGAGTCCATGGCACCGGTGGCTTCGCCCACGCCGATCATCTGCGTGACCATGTTGGGGAAGACACCGCATTCGCGCAGCGGATCGACGATGGTGCGGCCCTCCTCGATCGCCTTCCGAACTTTCATCAGCGCTTCTTCAAGCACTTTGTTGCCCGAAGTGCGGGCGGTGATGGCCAAGCCTTCGAGAATGGGAACGCCAGAGGTGATCAGCGTACCCAAGGTTCGTGTGAAACGGGCGACGGCAATCTTGCGCAGAAGCGTTCCGATGATGGGCAGCTTCAGCAGCATGGCGTCGAACAAGTAGCCGCCGCGCGGGTGTTTGCGAATCTGCTTGACGCCGAAGACGAGCGCGCCGCCGCCCACCAAAAAGAACCACCAGAAGTGGCCCACAAAATCGCTCAGTCCGATGACGATGCGGGTCGGCAGCGGCAGCGCCACACCCAAGCCCACAAAGAGGTTGGCGAAGATCGGCACCACCCACTTGAGCAGCGCGGCCACGATCAACATGGCAAGAGTTACAACCGCCACGGGATAGATCAGCGCCGATTTGACGGCCGCGCGCAGCTTGACCGCTTTTTCCACGTAGACGGCCAGGCGCTGCAGAATGATGTCGAGAATACCGCCGGTTTCGCCCGCTTCGATCATGTTGGTGGTCAGGTCGTCAAAAACGGCCGGATACCCACGCATGGCATTGGCCAGCGTAGCGCCGCCTTCGACCGCGGTGCGCACACCGAGCAGCGTTTTTTGGAAGTTGGGGTTCTCCTGGTTGGCGCCGAGAATTTCCAGACATTGCACCAGAGGCAGACCGGCATCGATCATGACCGAAAACTGCCGGAAGAACACCGCCACGTCCTTGACTTTGACCTTGCCGCTGCCAAAGGTGGGCAGGGAAAATTCTTTGCCCTTTTCCCGGATCGATCCCGGCGTGATCCGTTCTTTGCGGAGCTGTGCGGCTAATCCGTCTTTGTTGGCGGCGACGCGTTCGCCCTGAACTTTCTCGCCCGAAGCGGTCTTTCCCGAAAACGTGAAAACCGGCATGGTAACTATCTCCTTGTGAAGCGGGTGTCAGGTCTCGGGTCTTAGGTCTCAGGAAAACCCGACACCTTAAAGGCCGCAAGACCGACGCCTAATTGCCCTACAATCCGACATCTGAAACCTGACACCTAACACCTGAGACCTAAGAAATGACCTTACCGCTTGACCGGCACAGCGCCTTTCGCCATCGGAGCCGGATTCGTCCGGTTCGTAAGGCTTGCGCCACGCGCGATCATCTCCTGCAATTCGTCCTGGTTGCTCGACCGCGCCAGCGCCACTTCCATGGAAATCTGCTTCTGGAAATAAGCGGTCGCAAGCGACTGGTTGAACGTCTGCATACCGAACTTCTCCTGACCCGACTGCATGGAGGAATAAATCTGGTGAATCTTGTCTTCGCGGATGAGATTGCGTACCGCCGCGTTCGGCACCAGAATTTCCATGCACATGGCGCGTCCTTTATTGTCGCAACGCGGCAGCAGGCTCTGGCACATGATGCCTTCGAGCACTAGCGAAAGCTGGGCGCGAATCTGCGACTGCTGGTGCGACGGAAACACGTCGATGATGCGGTTGATGGTGGAGGTCGCCGAATTGGTGTGCAGCGTACCGAAAGTAAGGTGACCGGTCTCAGCGATACGCAGCGCGGACTCGATCGTTTCCAGGTCGCGCATTTCGCCGATCAGCACCACGTCCGGGTCTTCACGAAGAGCGGCGCGCAGAGCGTCGCCAAAGCTCTTCGTATCCGAATGCAATTCGCGCTGATTGACCAGGCAGTTCTTATTCATGTGCACGAATTCGATCGGGTCTTCGATGGTGAGAATGTGGTCATGGCGCTCGCTGTTGATCTTGTCGATCATGGCCGCGAGGGTTGTGGACTTGCCGGAACCGGTCGGGCCCGTCACCAGCACCAGCCCGCGCGGTTTGTCGCATAGCTTGCTGACCACTGGAGGCAGGCCGAGTTGATGAAAAGATTTGATCTCGAACGGAATCAGACGGAAGACGCAAGCCGTGGCGCCGCGCTGATTGAAGATATTGGCGCGAAAGCGGGCCAGACCTTTAAGGCCGAAGGAGAAGTCCAGTTCGAGGCTTTCTTCAAAGCGATGCTTCTGCGTATCGGTCATCACGCTGTAGGCCAGTTGTTTGGTCTCAGCCGGCGTCAACTGCGGCAGGTCGAGCGGCACCAGATGCCCGTGCACGCGGATTTGCGGCGGAGAATTGGTGGTGATGTGGAGATCGCTGCCCCCCATCTCCAGCATGCGGCGAAGCAGATCGCTTAATGAGAGTGCCATAGTCTTTTCGTCTTTCCTGTTGCAAATTCAGTCGTTAATCGTTAGTAGTTCGTCGTTTGTCGCTAGTCGTTGGTCGTTCGCTATTCGTCGTTCGCAGAGCGAAAAACAAACAGCCAACGACGTCTCTCAGTGAATCGTTTCCCGTGCCACTTCTTCCAGGGTGGTCCAGCCCTGCGCGACTTTCATTAGCCCGCTGCGGCGCAGCGTGATCATGCCGCGCTCAATCGCTTTTCTTTTCAGTTCGACCGCCGATGCGCCCACCAGAACCAGTTCCCGAATCTCGTCATCCACTTCCATCACCTCGTACAAACCGGTGCGGCCTTTGTAGCCAGTCTTGTTGCAGGTGGCGCAACCTTTTCCCTTCATGATCTTCACCGTCTTCGATTCTTCGGGCGTGAAGCCTTCGTCAATGAGCGCTTGCGGAGGCATATCTACCGGTTCGGCGCAGTCTTTACAGATTCGCCGCACAAGGCGCTGCGCGCAGATCAGGTGAACCGAGGTCGCGACCAGGAACGGCTCGATGCCCATATTCATGAGACGGGTAATGGTTTCCGGCGCGCCGTTGGTATGCAGCGTCGATAAAACCAGGTGGCCGGTAAGTGCAGCCTTGATGGCAATTTCCGCGGTTTCAAAGTCGCGAATCTCGCCCACCAGAATAATGTTGGGGTCCTGCCGTAAAAAGGCGCGCAGGGACGCCGCGAAATTCAGACCGATCTGCTCCTTCATCTGCACCTGGTTTACGCCTCCCAGTTGGAACTCAACCGGGTCTTCAGCGGTCATGATGTTGGTATCGGGTTGGTTGAGCTGCGCGATCGAAGAATAGAGCGTGTTGGTCTTGCCCGATCCGGTCGGCCCGGTCACCAGCACCATGCCGTACGGCTTCAGGATGGCCTTTTGGAACTTGTCCAGCGACTCCTGCTCGAAACCGAGCTTGGTCATGTCCAGCCGCAGATTTTCCTTGTCCAGCAATCGGAGCACGATCTTTTCGCCCCACAGCGTGGGCAGCGTGGAAACGCGGAAATCGAGCTGTTTTTTCTTTCCCCCGATCTGCATCTTCAGCATGATGCGGCCGTCCTGCGGCAACCGCTTCTCGCTGATGTCGAGCTTCGCCATGATCTTGAGGCGCGAGGTGATCGCGTCCTTCAATTTCAGCGGCGGGTTCATAATGAGCTGCAGCATGCCGTCGATGCGGAAGCGCACGCGAAATTCTTTTTCGTACGGCTCCATGTGAATGTCGCTGGCGCCGCGCTTCACGGCATCGGTGAGCACCAGGTTCACCAGCTTGACGATGGGAGCTTCGTCGGCCGCTTTTTCCAGTTCCTTGAGCTCGACTTCCTGCTCTTCCGACTGCACCTCGACATCGGCCGCATCGCCAATGTCATTGATCGACTGCATGACGCTCTCGAGCTCTTCCTCTTTGGTCGCGCCATAAGCCTTGTCGATGCCCTCGACAATCGAGCTTTCCGAAGCCACCACCGGCTCGATGTTGAAGCCGGTCATGAACTTGATATCATCCATGGCGAAGACGTTGGTGGGGTCGACCATGGCGATGGTGAGCGAAGCGCCGACGCGGCTGAGCGGCAAAATCTGATAGCGCTTGGCAGTTTCGTAGGGAATCAGCTTGACAACCGCGGGATCGATTTCAAAATAGGAAAGATTAATCGCGGGCACGCCATACTGCCGCGAGAGAAAGTTGGTGACATCCTCATCGGAAAGGAAACCCAGCTTCACCAGCGCCGAGGCGAGCCGGGTGCGCGACTCCTTTTGGAGTTTGGTTGCCTGTTCCAACTGCTCGGGAGTAATGACCTTTTCTTTGACGAGCAGGTCACCCAGCCGCTGAGACATATCTCTCCTGTAGCGCCGCCAACATCGGGCTCAATGCGAAACCGCTGATTGTTTGGGGGATCAGCGAGCAGTCTTTCGCACTGACACAAATTGTCAACCCAATGGGAATTCCGAAAAAGTAACTTAGGTACCTGACCTCGCGGAAGAAACGGCTTACAAGCGAGTTACAAATGACGATGGTTGAGTTTGTGGCAGAAAATGCCGCGTCCGGAGGAACGACAACGCAGCCGATCATGTTCTTCGGTGTAAGACCTTCCGAGGACTGCCCGACTGTCATCAGCCTCGAGGATCGTTGGTTGCCGGCGCGGGCAAGTGCCAGTCCCATCAGATTCGAGATCGTGAACGCCCAACGACCAACGACCGACGACGCCTGTAATGTTGAAGCAGACTGCCCATGAGCGAAGCCCAGCACGACGCAATCCGCGCCTACTACCACACGCTGTTTTCCGCCTGGGGACGCCAGCATTGGTGGCCGGCGCAGTCACGCTTTGAAGTGATTGTCGGAGCCTATCTAACCCAGAACACGGCGTGGACGAACGTCGCCAAGGCACTGGGCAATTTGCGGAAGGCGCGGCGGCTGACCCTCGACGGAATCCGGCGCGCGCCGCAGCCTGAGTTGGAGAAACTAATCCGGCCATCGGGTTATTTTCGGCAGAAAGCACAGCGGCTGAAAACGTTTGTCAAGTTTCTCGACAATCGTTATGGCGGGTCGCTCACGCGAATGTTCGCCCAGCCGACGGCCAAGCTCCGCGAAGAGTTGCTCGCCCTTAACGGTGTGGGACCGGAAACCGCCGACTCGATCCTGCTATATGCCGGCAATTATCCGGTGTTTGTCGTCGACGCCTACACGAGGCGAATTCTGGAACGGCACCAGATTGCGTCGAGCGCCGCGGATTATGAGGAGATTCGGCAGCTTTGCGAATCGGCGCTGGTTCACGCAAGCCTGCCCCAGCAGAGCGTGAACTG
>JASHOU010000212.1 GCA_030038475.1 Terriglobales bacterium
GCCGTGATTTGCCTGCTGTTGGGAATCGCCGCCGGCTGGTTGGTTCGCGGCTCGCAGCCCGGAGCTGGTGCAGCGATCGAAACCGCCAGCGCTTCCGTACCAATCGCAACCGGCAACAGCCAGCCTACTCCCGAGCAGATGAAACAAATGGCCGACACGCAAGCGGCACCTCTGCTCGAGAAACTGAAGTCCGACCCGAAGAATCCCGAATTGCTCGCCGGCATCGGCAACTACTATTACGACGCGCAGCAATACCCAATCGCAATCGACTATTACGGACGCGCGCTCGAAGCCAAGCCCTCCGATGCCTCGATACGCACCGACATGGCGACCGCCTACTGGTACACGGGCAACGCCGACGAGGCGATTGCGGAATTCAACAAGGCGCTCACCTACGAGCCCAACAAGGCGAATACGCTCTTCAACCGTGGCCTGGTGAAATGGCAGGGCAAAATGGATATCGCGGGCGCAGTTGCGGATTGGGAAAAACTGCTCGCGACCAACCCGAATTATGAGGGAAAAGATAAAGTGGAGCAGATGATCGCCGAGGCGAAGAAACATTCCGGAGTAAAACCCGGAACCAAGGCAAAGCCGCTCAGCCAGTAACGCTGCGAAACACCGTTTCGAAGACGCAACTGCTGGCGCCGGAATGCGCAGCGGGGCGTCAGCCGCGGCTAATGCGGTTCTATAATGGGGTCAAACTCCGGTCCGTTTTCCGGAACGCTGATTTTGGCCCCAACTAGCCCAATTCGCGGCGAACCCCGCTCCGCCGACCTTCGTACTTCCGAAGCTCGCGCGTCCGGCGGGCGCAAAGCCGTCATCGCGCTGACGATTGGGGCATTCCTGCTGCTTGCGATCCTGGTCGCGCAAGCTTCGTTCAATTTGAAATTCCTCAGCCCTGACAGCAATGAGCAGCTTCTTTTTTTTGTCGGACTGGGCGGCTTGGTTTTTCTGGGCTTCGTGGCGCTGACCATCGTTCTTTTTCGCAATCTGCTGAAGCTCTATGCCGAACGGCGGCAGCGAGTGGCCGGTTCCAAATTCCGCACGCGCCTGGTTGTGGTCAGTCTGCTGCTCTCGTTTCTGCCCGTGATTGCGATGTTCTGGTTTTCCTACGGGCTGATGAATCGGTCGATCGACAAGTGGTTTTCGCAGCCGGTCGAAGAGGTGCGCGCGGATACGGCGGCCATGTCGCGCCTGCTCTACGACTATGCCGGAGAAAATGCGACCTCGGAAGCGCAGTCGATCGCCCAGACCGACGAGTTTCAAAAAGCTTTTGCCGATGGAGACTTCGCGGCGGTCACGGAGGAGCTGCGGGAACGCATTCCGGCACTGCAAGGCGGATTTGCGGTGGTTCTGGCCGATGGCGAAGCCGTAGCTACGGTGAAGGCGCCGGCGCTCTGGAGCGAGATGAAGAACGGCGTTCCGCTCGGTCCGGCGTTGCGCGGAGAGCACGCGCATTTTGAGTGGGGAAACATTGACTACATTGTTGCGGCGAAGCCGCTTTCCCGCGGAGCGGTGCTGGTCGCTATGCCGCTGCCGCCAAAATTTGCCGAAACTGCCCGCGAGATTCAGGAGAGCCAGAAGCGTTACGTTGAGCTGGCTGCGAAACGAAAACTCTTTCGGCGAACATACATCGGATTTCTGTTGCTGCTGACAGTGCTGGTTCTCTTCGCATCGACCTGGCTGGCGCTGCTGCTCTCGAAATTGGTCAATCGTCCCGTGGCGGCACTGGCCGCGGGCACGGAAGCCATCTCCAAAGGACAACTTGACTACCGCGTCGATATTCGTGCCACCGACGAACTGGCCGAATTGGTGCAGTCATTCAACAGCATGGCCGAGCAGCTGGAATCCAGCCGCCGCCAGATTGAAGCTTCGAGCCACGACCTCGGCAACGCCAACGAGGCGCTCGAACGAAGGCGGAGATATATCGAAACTGTGCTCGAAAGCATCCCGACGGGAGTGATTTCGATTGACGCCGCGCGTCGCGTAACCCTCGCCAATGCCGCTTTCTCGCGCATGTTTTATTTGGAGCGGAGCGAGTATGTGAGCCCGGCGTCGCTGGTGAACCTGCCGTTGCGCGAGGTAATGCCCGCCGAAGCGCTCGCAGATTTGGAACCGTTGCTGCGCCGTGCCGACCGCATGGGCATTACCGCCGCGACCATGGAGCTCACGCTGCCGCGCGCGCTCGTGCATGTGGCCGTAACGGTTTCCGCGCTCAGCCACGCGGCTGAAGGTTTGGGATACGTGCTGGTATTTGAAGATCTTTCGGACCTGTTGCGCGCGCAGAAACAGGCCGCCTGGCGCGAAGTGGCGCGCCGCGTGGCCCACGAGATCAAAAATCCGCTGACTCCGATCGCGCTTTCCGCCGAGCGCATTCACCGCCACTTGATGCGAGGCACAGTGCCCGACGCCAATTCCATCGAAGTGATTCGCAGCTGCGCGGACACCATCGGAAATGCGGTCGAAAGCGTGCGCGCTCTGGTGGACGAATTCTCGGTGCTGGCGCGCTTTCCCGCATCTCGACCGCAACCCGCCAGCTTGAATCAGCTCGTCGAAAATGCGCTCGCCATGTTTAATGGACGGCTGGAAGGTATTCGCGTGCGCACCGAATTGGCGCACGATCTGCCGCCCGTGATGGCCGACCCGGAGGCGATCAAGCGTGCCGTTGCCAACTTGGTGGATAACGCCGCCGAAGCGATGCAAAGCGCAATCCTGAAAGAAATTTCGATTTCGACTTCGCTCGTGGCCAGCCGCGATGCCGTCGAACTGGTGGTCTCCGATACCGGGCACGGCGTTTCCCGCGACGTGAAGGAGCGGCTGTTTCTGCCCTACTTTTCCACCAAGCAGCGCGGCACCGGCTTGGGTCTTGCCATTGTGAGCAGGATTGTGGAAGAACATCGCGGTTCGATCCGTGTGGAAGAAAATAAGCCGGTCGGCAGCCGCTTCGTGATCGAACTGCCGGTAGCGATGGAGTCGATCGGCGCTCCGGTGGCAAGCTGACGCTGATCGCTAAACGTCAAACGTCGGGAAGAAGTCGTTGGTCGCTCGTCGTTAGTCGATCGCGTTTTTCCGTATCTGAGGAAAGCAGCAGACGCGTCTGCCAACGACTAACGACCAACGACTAAAGACCAACGACCAGCAGCTAAGCTAAACCATGCCCCACATCCTCATCGTCGATGACGAATCCGGCATCCGCGAGTCCCTGCGCGGCATTCTCGAAGACGAAGGCTACAAGGCCAGCGTCAGCCCCAGCGGCGAAGACTGCCTCGAACTCCTGCGCAAGAGCAGTTTCGATCTGATCCTGCTCGATGTATGGCTGACGGGCATCGACGGTCTCGAAGTGCTGGAGAAGATCCGCGAGATGGAAAATCCTCCGGAAGTCATCATGATTTCGGGCCACGGAACCATCGAAACCGCGGTGCGCGCCACCAAGCTCGGCGCTTACGATTTTGCGGAAAAACCGCTCTCGCTCGAAAAGATGCTGATCCTGGCCAAGAACGCAATCGAGGCGCGGCGCCTGCGTCATGAGAATCTCGATCTGCGGAAGCAACTGCAGGCGAAGAGCATGATCGTCGGCGACAGCGTTTCCATGAAGGCGCTGCGCCAGCAGATTGCGCTGATGGCGCCGACCAACGGACGCGTACTGATCTACGGCGAATCGGGGACCGGCAAAGAACTCGTCGCCCACGCCATCCACCTGCAAAGCCCGCGCAAAGACGAAATGTTTGTCGAAGTGAACTGCGCCGCGATTCCCGAAGACCTGATCGACAGCGAACTGTTCGGGCATCGCAAATCGTCATTTCCCGGAGCGACGGCCGACAAGGAAGGCAAATTTCAGAAGGCCGATCGCGGAACCTTGTTTCTCGATGAAGTCGGAGATATGAGCCTGAAGACGCAGGCAAAAGTCCTGCGCACGCTCGAACAGCAGCGATTTATTCCGGTGGGAAGTGACGATCCCGTCACCGTGGATGTGCGCGTGATCGCCTCGACCAACAAAGACCTGGAAGAGGAAATCGCCAGAGGGAATTTTCGCGAGGATCTTTTTTATCGTTTGAATGTGGTGCCGTTCGTCGTGCCTCCGCTGCGCGAACGCAAGGAAGATATTCCGCTTTTCGCGCGGCATTTTCTCAAGGAATTTGCTTCGGCGTACGGCCGGCGGCCCCGAGAAATCACCGACGATGCCATCGACGTGCTGATGCGCTACTCCTGGCCGGGAAACGTCCGCGAACTGCGCAACGTGATCGAGCGCATCGTGATCATGAATCCCACCACCTCGCGCTTTGAGCGCAAGCATCTTCCGCCGCTGGTGCACCGCGACGGAGCGCGCCGGATGGCCGGCGGCGAAGCTTCCACCCTGCATGAGGCACGTGCGGCTTATGAGCGCGATTACATTCTCAAGAAACTGGACGAGAACCACGGCAACGTCAGCCGCACTGCCGAAGTGCTCGGCCTGGAGCGCAGCCACCTGTATCGCAAGATGAAGAGCCTGGGAATTGCGGCAAAGGAGTAAAAAAGGTTCTCAGGTGTCAAGTCTCGGGTCTTAGCGCGATGCCACGGACATAGCCTCGCCGCGAACTAGCCGTAGACGGCGCACCATCGTGGTTCCGGTGGTGGAAGAGGATTTCGTCAACCATTCTTGATCGCTGCGCCCCGCTCTTCGATTGCAGCTTTGATTCCATTCAGAGTGGCTTGAGCGTCACGGGCAATTTTGCGCCTTGCGATTAGGTTCAGCAACTTGGCTTTGAAGGTTGGGGTGGAGTAGTAATGGCTGATCTCCATCTTCGTAGAAGATTGCCCGATGCGATGAACCGTCGTTTCGACCACGTAGTCAGGCAATATCTTGCTTATTCCGAACGTGTCCTCCGGCAGTACAGTGACAATCTTCTGCATGGGAACGATTTCGATGTCCTTCTCTACGCATGTGTGTTTTCCGCCTGAAAGATGGCATCGGTACGAAACGCCGGGTTCGCGGCGAGCTTTCCCGGAGAGTAGTTCCACTTTGACTACACGAGGGTGGAATGTTGGAATCCTCGTTATGTCCATGCCAAATTCCCACACCGTTTCCAATGGCGCATTTACGATTACTTCTTGTTTGGAGCGGAATGGTGGGTTCATGCTCTTTCCTCAACAGGTTTTAGGAAAAGCTCGGACGAGTCCTGCCGCTGGGTTTTCCTGAGACCTGACACCTAAGACCTGAGACCTATCTTTTAATCATGTGAATCTCGGTCCCGTTCTTGTGAAACTGGACTTCATCCATGAGCTGATTGATCAGGTAGATGCCGCGGCCGTGATTGGAATAGATGTTTTCGCCATGGCAGGGATTGGGAATCTTCGCCGGATCGAAACCGGGACCGGGATCGCGCACGATAATCAGCACGCCGCGCTGCTCGTCGCAGGCCACATCGCATTCGATCACTTTTGAGGGATCGTTTTTCGCTCCATGCACCACAGCGTTGGCCAAAGCCTCGGCCAGCGCCAGTTCAATGTGGTCTTCGCGTCCCGGAGCGCAATTCAGTTCCCGCACCACATGCATCACGCTGCGGACGACCGGATCGACTGCGTCGCGATCGCCGGCCAGCGTTACGCTCAGCTTCAGATCGAGCTTATCTGTGTCGAATTGACACGACTGTTGTCGTTGCTCGGAGGTTGGGGAAGAATCTTCCATACGGCTGTGGGCGTAGGTTCCGGCCTAGCCCCTAGTTAGGATGCGGGCAGGCGCTGACAGATTTTAGGGATTTTCGGGCCTAAGATGCAAATCTATTTCGGATTTCGTAAACCAGTGCGATTTTGCGAAACGGCGCCGGACCCGGATTTCCAGTCAATCCCTTCGGTTTGCATGGTGAGATTACCGTGGCCCAGACCGCGGAAGAATCCGCCGGGAGCGGCATTCCCCAGTCGCTATAAACCCACTTACGAACGGTTCATCGTTGGATCTTCCGTGCCTCCGAGTTGCTGCAGTTGACGCCGCCAATCCAGTTCTTCGACAAAGCCCGGCGAATCGCGCCATCCTGCTTTGACCTTGACGAACAGCTCGAGAAAAACTTTGGTGCCGACCGTCTTCTCAATGTCAAGGCGGGCTGCGGTCCCAATCTTCTTGAGCATCTGTCCGCCTTTGCCGAGCAGAATGGCTTTTTGCCCATCGCGCTCGCAGTAAATGACGGCGGCAATTCGCACCAGTCTCGGGCTCTCTTCAAACTGCTCGATGACGACCGAAACGGCGTGCGGCACTTCTTCGTGTGTCTGCATCAGAACATGCTCGCGGATCAACTCCGCGGCCATGAAGCGCACAGGTTGGTCGGTAATCTGATCTTCGGGAAAATAGCGCGGGCCTGCGGGCAGAGCATTCAGCACGCAGGAGAGCAGCTCGTCAAGGCCTTTTCTCTTGAGAGCTGAGATCGGAACGATCTCCTTGAACGGATGCAGAGTTTGAAACTCGGCGATCAGCGGCAGCAGCTTGCTTTTGTCGGCGAGGAGATCGATTTTGTTGAGCAGCAGAAAGACGGGAGTGCCGGCTTTTTTTGCCAAATCGAGAACCATGGCATCGTCGGCGTCCCATTTCTTTTTTGCGTCCGCAATCAGCAGAATCAGGTCGCAGCCTTCAAGCGCCTCGCGCACCTCCGACATCATCTTGCGCCCGAGCGACGAGCCAGAGCGATGCAGTCCGGTCTTGTCCACTCCCGGTGTGTCGATGAGCACGATCTGCCCGGCTTCTTTTTCTTTTTGACTCGCGTTTTTTTCTTCTTGACGCGCTTTCCGATTGGCCTTCTGGCCAGCGCTTTGCGGGCGGACATTGTTTTGCGGGCGAACGTTGATGATGCCCAGAATGCGGTTGCGCGTCGTCTGCGGCTTGGGCGAGATGATGGCCAGCTTCTCGCCGACCAGCGCATTCAGCAGCATGCTTTTGCCCGCGTTGGGACGTCCGAGAATGCAGACGAAGCCGGAGTGGAAAGCCATGGAGATAGGGTATTAGAACATCAAGTCTCAGGTGTCAGCTCTCAGGTGTCAGGCCCCCAGTTCTCGGGTTACGAGATCTTACTGGGAACGCAGGGCGCGCGGGGCCTTGGCATAGTCTCCCGTTTGGCTGCGCCAGTTGCTCGACAATGTTCCGAGCGCCCACAGCACGGCGAAGATCAAGAACAGTTTGCTGCCGGGAACGTGCGCGCTCCACGCACAAAGTGCGCCGACCGTGGGAACCACTGCCGACGATGTTACTCCAGCCGACCACATGATTGCCTTGGCCACCGGGCTGGCTTTCTGCATGGACACTTTTTCAGTCTGCACGCCAAAAAATGGCAGATGCTCGAACACCCAGCGCAGGCCGGCAGGATAGCCTGCTGGATTGCCGGTCCCTCCCACGGTGTAGAAGGCGAAACGAATGCCAAGCAGCCATCCGACCACCCAATGGGCGATGCCGTGGCAGCAAAAGTAGAGAAGCACCCAGGCGGCAATCATCGTGAGAGCGGCGATGGCCGTGAATTTTGAGGCGGCAGATTGCGCCAGAGCCAGCGCAATGCAGGCAGCGAAAATTCCGGCAATCTGTATCAGGTTTCCGGCGATGATCGAAAGGCGGATGAAGACTTTTCGTCGTGCACCCGGAGTTGGGGTCGTCATGTTGGCCGATGGTCGACGGGGCACCGCATTCTGGAGCCTGACCAGTGTCTCACGTTGTTTGTCATTGAGCGCGAAGGATAAAACCTGTTCACTTGTGCGGTTTCAATGGGTATCCTGCACTGGGAGGAGTTATGCGAACGTTTGCAGCGTTCCTTGCCTGCGTGCTGGCGTCTTCTGCGTTTGCCAGCGGAGGCGAAAAGCTCTCTCTGGGAGAATCGGCGGAACATGCCGTCCAGCAATCGAAAATCACTCTTCCCGGAAGCAAGCCCTTCCATCTCAAAGCGGAAATAATCGAGACTACAAATCCGAAATCGGACTACCAAGCCAAAGTCGACGAATACTGGGTATCGCAAAATAAGTGGCGACGAACGATTGAATCGCCGGGATTTTCGCAAACTCTGGTGGTCAATGGCGACAAGGTCCTCGAGCAAGACAAGGGCGCGTATCTGCCGTGGTGGCTGAATGATCTGATTACCGCAATGCTCGATCCGCTTCCTATGCTGGAAGACCTTAAGCAGATTCAATACGACTTGAGGATGCCAGAACAGGATGGAGCGATCAGCTGCGCCGATCTGCACACCGAGATCGACCGGTCGGTTTTTTGTTTTCAGGGCAGGCATGGCCTGCTCGAATCGGCATTGACTCGCGGTTACGATGCAGAGTTTCGCGATTACAGGCGATTCGGAGACAAAACTGTTGCACGCCGGATCGTGATCGACCCGGAGCCGGGGACAACCATCCGGGCAAGAATCACGGAACTCTCCGAGCTATCTCAGCCGGATGATTCGATGTTCACGGTGCAAACGGAAACTCCGACCGCAGAGCGAATCAGGAGTTTGAAAGTCGACGAAAATGAGTTCCGCAAACTCGCGGTGGGTAGCGTTGAGATCAACTGGCCTGTGGTCGGAGGGGGAATGAGCGTTGGCAGATGCGCAGTCTATGCTTCGGCCGATCGGGCGGGACACATTCAGGAGGTATGGCCGGGCGGTTGTGACAATCCGGGCCTGCAAGATCCGCTGCGCGAGATCGTGAGCAAGTGGCAACTAAAGCCAGCGGTCGCGGAGGGTGCGCCCGTGCAGGTGGAATCACTTCTAACATTTAGATTCGAAGCGAAAATTGTCAAATCAGACGCGGTGCTTGAATTATCCAACGCGGAAGCAAGAGAGCTGGCGACGAATATTGTGGACCCATGCTTTCCCCCGGGAAGCGTGGAGAAGGGAGTGGATGTCGCTATACGAATTTCAGTGGATGAGACGGGCAAACTCGCGGGAATCGAGAACAGTCACGGTCTCAGCAATACGGTCTTTTCTATGGCAATGGCCGCAGTAAACCAGTGGGATTTTCGGCCGCTTATGAGAAACGGTAAGCCACAGTACTTCCACGCCGATATCGTCTTCCACGTTTGCCAGAATCAAGCAGCCGTTTCATCACCGAGGCAGCCGAAGGGGCTCTACGTGAATCATAGAGCGAAATCCGGTCTACGAGTAGGTACTGCCGTCGCTCTCAGATCAGTTTCATCTGCCTCGGCTCGGCCGTCGTGATTCTTACTCGCTCCACGCGGCGGTCGGTCGCGTCCAGGACCTCGAACCTCAGGCCCTCATCCTCGATCACTTCCCCTTTTTTCGGAATGCGTCCGGCGAGTTCGCTCACCAGGCCGGCAATGGTCGAGGATTCGCGGCCGTCCGGCCTCATGCCAAAGAGTTCATCGAGGCGGTCAACATCCATGTTGCCGGGGACGACGTAAGAATGATCGTTCTCCCGCACCACCTGCGCCTTCTCGTGCTCGTCACCGATTTCGCCGACGATTTCCTCCACTAAGTCTTCTATAGTTACTAACCCGGCCACACCGCCGTATTCATCCACTACGATCGCCATGCGGATGTTACTGCGCTGCATCTCGCGCAGCAGATCACTTACTAACTTACTCTCCGGGACAAAGTAAACATCCTTGCGCATGAGCGTCGCGACGGTGCACGTGTGCGCCTCGGCGTCGGGCACCTGCAGCACATCCTTGGTATGGAGAATGCCTTTGATATTGTGAATCGACGCTTCGTAAACCGGGATGCGCGAGAACGGCTTGACTCGGAGCAGTTCGACGATCTGCTCGACGGTGTAATCGGAAGGGACAGCGACCATCTCCGGACGCGGCTTCATCGCTTCGCGCACCGTCTTGCCGCTGAACTCCACGACCGACTGGATCAGCTCGCGGTCGCCCTCTTGAATGATGCCTTCTTCCTGTCCGGCTTCAATCAGCGCATCGACCGCTTCGGAAGAAGTTTCCGGTTGTGCGTCGGCGTGCTCGCGCGTAAGTGCCGCCACGGACTGGCAGAATCCGAGCACCAGAGTTACCGGCAATACCAGATAGATGAGCACGCGCAAAAGCACTATCCAGCGTCCCAGCCAGCGCCCGCGCGATCGCGAAAAAAACACAAACGGCAAAAGCCGGTTGAACACGATGATGATCAACACCAGGCTGAGCGTGGCTTCAAGGACTTCATAGACGCTCCAGGCGCGATCGCGAAAAACGGTAAATCCAACGATCATGGCGATGGCCGCCGTCACCAGTTGCGTCAGAATCGCCATGGAGAGCGAGGCGCGCGCCCGCGTCACTCCGAGGCGCGGCTCGACGATCTGCTCGAAGGCGTCGAT